>CASFSH010000332.1 GCA_949297205.1 uncultured Bacillota bacterium
AATGGAAAAATTTAAGAAAACTATCTGTTTCACCCTTTAATAACGAAAAGCTTGTAGGAGAATATCTTAGAGATACAAATATTGTATATTACAGCAAACCGAGGGCAGAATACCTTACTATAGAAGGACCTCTTGATGAGAATGCAATATGTGAATATTTTAAAACAATTGCAGAAAATGCAAGCGGATGTATTTTAGAGGTGGCACAGAGAGAAGCAGGGACACTTTTTCGCGAGCCGAATCGTGGGAGACGTTATGTTGAACTTGCAAAAAATACAATAAATAAATATTGGAAACCATAAGAAATGAATATAGAAAAATCAGTTAAAAGGGACGTGTTGTATGCATATTAAAGAGCATTAATTACGTCTCTTTCTTGACTTGGGAAACTTTATGGTATATAATTTATTATGGGATTTATCGTGTTTTTCAAATATTACAAGGATATTTGAAATTTAGGAAGCACTTTATTCAAAATGATAATAGGCAATATGCCGATAAAATACAATATGGCAGTTTTTGATCTTAAAGACAAGAATTGTTATATCTGAACAGGATTGATGGTTATAAGAATGAAAAAGATTATTTTAGGTCTTGTAGCGCATGTTGACTCCGGGAAAACCACACTTTCCGAATCGCTTTTATACAAAACCGGAATAATAAAAAAGATAGGAAGAGTTGACCATGGAAATGCCTTTATGGATTCCAATTCTATTGAGAGAGACAGGGGAATAACAATATTTTCAAATCAGGCGGATATAGTCTATGACGATTGTAGATTTACTCTTGTGGATACTCCGGGACACGTTGATTTTTCCACTGAAACTGAAAGAACTTTCAGTGTACTTGATTATGCTGTTTTGGTAATAAGCGGAACAGACGGGGTTCAGAGCCATACCGAAACGCTCTGGAAATTACTGAGAAATTATAATATTCCTACCTTTTTGTTTGTAAATAAAATGGATATTTCTTCCTTTTCAAAGGAAGAGATTATAAACGAACTGAAAGACAAATTAAGCCGTGACTGCATTGACTTTTCAGGAGAAAAGAATGATTCATTTTATGAAGAAATATCTCTTTGCGATGAAGGAATTATGGATAAATATTTGAGCGGAAAAACTATAACAAATGAAGAAATATCGGAATTAATAGGTAAAAGAAAAGCTTTTCCATGTTTTTTTGGTTCTGCCTTAAAGTCGGAGGGAACAGATGAATTACTGAGAGGACTAAAACAGTATACAAAACAGCCTGTATATAAAAAAGAATATGGTGAAAGGTTATATAAAATTTCTGTGGATGATCAGGGAGAAAGACTTACCTATCTGAAAGTAACCGGTGGAGTGCTTAAGGTTAAAAATATTATCAGCGGTGTTGATTCAAAAGGGGAAGAATGGTCAGAAAAAATAAATCAAATAAGAATTTATTCGGGAACAAAATATATTACGGAAAATGAAGTATCGGCAGGAACTGTCTGTACCGTAACCGGACTGTCCCACACATATTCAGGAGAGGGTCTTGGATTTGAATCTGACAGAAAAAAATCATATACGGAACCGGTATTAAGCTATAAAGTTAATATATTAAGTAATATTGACGCATTTGATGCTCTTGCCAAATTCAGAATTTTAGAACAGGAAGACCCTCAGCTTAACGTTACATGGAATGAGAGGCTTCAGGAAATTAATTTTAAAATAATGGGAGAAGTTCAGCTGGAGGTTTTAAAACGTATAATAGCAGAAAGGTTTAAAATAGACGTTGAATTTAATCATGGAAGTATTGCATACAGAGAAACGATAGCATCTCCTGTGGAGGGGATAGGTCATTATGAGCCTTTGAGACATTATGCAGAAGTTCATCTTTTGCTTGAACCTATGCCGACGGGAAGCGGTGTTGTATTTGATACGGATTGCAGCAAAGATGATCTTTCTGTAAACTGGCAAAGACTTGTGCTGACGCATCTTGCGGAAAAAACTCATATCGGAGTGCTGACAGGTTCACCTATAACCGATATAAAAATAACCCTGATTGCAGGAAAGGCACATTTAAAGCATACTGAGGGAGGAGATTTCAGACAGGCAACATACAGGGCTGTAAGGCATGGGTTAAGATGTGCAAAAAGTGTATTGCTCGAACCGTGGTATAAATTCAAACTTGAATTGCCGACAGAGTGTGTAGGAAGGGCAATGTCGGATATTCAGCAGATGGGCGGAAATTTTCAAAGTCCCGAAACTGTAGGTGATATATCTGTATTAAGAGGAGAAGTTCCGGTATCCGAAATGAGAGGGTATCATAATCAAGTGATAAGCTATACTAAAGGGAAAGGAAAGCTTTTATGCGAATTAAAGGGATATGAAAAATGCCATAATACACAGCAGGTAATAGAAGCTATAGGATATAATGCTGACAGTGATTTGGAAAATACAGCCGATTCGGTATTTTGTTCGCATGGTGCGGGTTTTGTGGTAAACTGGCAAAATGTAAATGAATATAAGCATATAGATACCGGTATTGATTTTAGTCAACCGGACAAAGAGGAGATTGCCGAAAAGGTTAACAGATATATTGGTGAGGCGATTAATGATAAAGAATTAATGCGTATATTTGAGCGAACATATGGGCCGGTTAAGCGTCCCCAATATGAAGCATTTAAACTTAAAAAAGAACGTGTTACAACGTCAGTAAAACCGATAAAATCAAAAATAACAACAACCGGAAAAGAATATCTGTTGGTTGACGGATA
>CASFSH010000333.1 GCA_949297205.1 uncultured Bacillota bacterium
CTCTCCCACACCTCACGATGTGAAACTTGCAAGTCGCTATCGGGTTCGTCGGCAACTACGCCCCTTTGGACTTTCACCATAGAATTGTGACATGCCCGTCATACAAAAGACAGTCCCCCTCTGCCTTGCAAAGGGGGACTGTTCGGTTTGAGTTTGGTGTGTTTTAAAGAAACACACCATATATATTTAGAAGGAAAAAGCATTATTAGTCAGCGAATGCATATTCGCCCATAAACAATATATTTCCTGATGTGTTATCACGTATGACAAAGGTAAACGGTTTGTCAAAATCTACTTTTATAGGCTCCGGAGGAAGACTGCTGCCTCCCATACCGACAGCAGTAACAGCTGCCGCTTCGGTACCTTCTTCGTCAACCTTAATATATGTTTTATGAATTGTATCGGTTATCCACATATTACCGTTGTCAAACATATTACCAAACTCAGCATTCATTCCAAAAGCCCTGTTTATTCCAATATTTTTAAGAATATCATTAAGTTCTGCGCTGTATTCAACGGTGAATTTAGGCACGGATAAAGAGATATAGCTGCTCGATAGTTCAGCATTGTTCAGTATATAATCAGGATTAAAGTCGGTATCAGCCATCATAAGATACATACTTACATCCAGATCCAACATATTTGTTTCTATATATTCACCGTTTTCATCAAATTTTTCTTCACGGTTTAAATAGGGAAGTTCGATTATTTGAACGCCGTCTTCTTGTGAATAATTTATCCATGAAGTTTTATGCATAAAATCTATCTGACTTTCTTTTCCGTTTCTGTCGGTAAAAGTACCTTTGTCTGTTGCATTTTTATTAAATTCATTTTGCCATCTTCCCTTAAAGTATACGGCATTAATAAGCATTGCCCAAAAATCAGTATCATCTTCTCCGATTATTGTGGGAATCTTATCTTCCGTTTTTTCGGATACCCAACCGTTTATTTTTTCAAGGGCATTATCCTTTGTTACGGTATCGGAGGTTGCACCGAAAACATCCTTTACAAGGGACTCATATTCCTGTGAAAATTTTTTATTGGTGTTATCGGTATTTATCCAGATTGAATTTGACACATTAAGCTGTAAAAGGTCGGATGCAGAATATTTTTCAATTAAATTTTTTGTGTTTTCATTATAGGTTTTTAAATCATTAATATCAAGGGCCGAAAGAATTTCTTTTTGAGTGTCGCTGTTTGCAGCGGCGCCGTTTGCAGCCATTGCCAACGCCATCTGTATAGAAAGAGGAGAGAACATATAGTTTTTATCAGATGGCATTTGTGCATTTATCTTATCGGCAAAAGAAGAAAATGAGTTTATTATACGGTATAGTCTTATAAGAGTTGCAATTGATTGTTCAACTGTATATGGGGATTGAGGTTCAAATCCCTTTTCTGTTCCGTTCATAATGTTCATGTCGTACAAATTATAAACTGCGTCTTTTGCCCAGTCCGAAATTTCTTCATCATCGGCATACATCAAAAGAATTGATTCTGATGTTTCAGGTTTTAGTTTTGCATACTCCGCTATTCTGTATAAAATAACAGCAGCCTCTTCTCGTGTAAGTTCATCATCGGGAGCAAAGGTCTTGTTTTCTTTTCCCTCTATTATATCTTCCAGATACAAGCTGATTACCTTTTCGTTGTCGGTATCATCAAAGGGGTTTGGAGATATTTTTTTCCAATTAACATCCATGGAAACATCAAGCATATTGTATGCAAGCTTACAGAATTGTTCCCTTGTAATAGGTATCGTCCAAGGCACTTTGAAATAATCGAGCATACCGATTGCATCAGCTTCGGCAATATCACTTCTTGCCCACTCTGACGGAGCCGCAAGATCTCCATGACCAATCGGCGTGTCTGCATAGCTTATACAGGGAAGTACGGCAAGTATAAGCATCAGTGAGATAAATTTTTTCATTACATATTCACCTTCCTTTTAATATCTAATTTATAAAATACATAATATAACAAATATGTATTATTATTCAAAAGTCTTTCGTATATGAAATAGTCATGTAAATAAAACCGGTTCATTTTTTATTTATTT
>CASFSH010000334.1 GCA_949297205.1 uncultured Bacillota bacterium
TAAAAAGATTACAAGCAATGGCGGCAGCAGTTATTATGTTGTCAGGAATGCAAATGCCTTTTGCGGTAAATGCGGAGGAGAACATAACAAAACTTGTTCAATACGATATGAAAGAGTTTGTCAATGTCTCGGGAAATACGGCAGAGGTTGAGAATACTTTGGATAGTGAAAAAAATCCGTTGACAAGGACTTACCATTCATCTGCGTCAATAAAACCTATTTATGATATCACATATCCGGATTTGATGCAGAATTACATAGCGCCCGGAAACGGATGGGCATTTAGCAGTTATATTGCAGGCGAAGAATTTGCACCGCTATTAAATAATGGGTTTACATACGAGGGTTGGATTAATCAGCCATATCATACAGGTGAAGATAATTTGTTTTGCATAGGAACTGAGAAAGGCAGCAAAAATGAAAATCCTGCATTTAAAGTATGGTTTGGGCCTCAAAGCGGCGTACGGGATGTTAATATATTGTACATACAAAAGAAATTTAAAAATGCGGATGGTGACATAAAGGATGTAATGTACACCATAACCGGAGTACCTACAAACACATGGAAGCATCTTGTAATTACGTGGCCGGAAGAAAACGCAACTACTCCTCCTATTTGTTACATCAATGGTGTAAAACAGACACCAAACAGGTTCACTGATGCACTGACAGAGGATTATTTACCGGTTAATTATGACAACCAATATTTTAATATCGGCGGCTCGGGATATGATGGAATGACATCAAGAGTAAAACTTGCATCTCAAAGCATATACGCAGGTATAATGAATGATACACAAGTACAATACGCATACGCAGAATCTATGCCATTGTATGAAACTGTATTTGATATACAGATAAAAGATGAAAATGGTGAAATCATATCTGTTGATTCTTTAAATACTGTACCTGTAAAGAGAACAAGTATATCGATAAATTTACAGTCTGCTGATATTGATACTGCAAATAAAGAAACTATCAGGCTTATAAATGTTACTGATAACACGATTTCTGATTATTCAACTAATGTTTCGGACGGAATTTATACAATGACCAACCTTGGACTTATAGAAGGAAAGAGTTATAAGATTACTATTGACGGAATAAAGGATACAGAGGGTAATGAAATCAGAACTACGGCACAAAATCTGAATTTTACAACAAAAGAAAAACTTGTGCCTTTGGCAGAATGGGATATGAATAATGCATATGCTTTGCCCAACAGTGCAACACTGACTATAGAAAATTCACTTGACAGTTCAAAATATGCAATAAAGGATTCGACAGACACTCATGTATATGGTTTTGGCAATGTCAATGAAATAACATATAACAAGCAAAGATATATAAAGCCCATGACAAGTAACTGTATATCTGCCGTTAGTTCGGATATAGATTTCGGTGAAGAGTTAAATGGCGGCTTTACATATGAAGGTTGGATAAACATGAGTGATGCTCTCGGGACTCAGGCGCCGTATATTTTCTCTATAGAGAGTAACGGACAGATTGTTATTTCATTGAGAATTGTAAGTTCGGGACAAAGAATTGTATTTATTCATAAGTATGCTGATGGAAATACCTATCAGTGGTGGAATAATACAAATATTGTCTTGAAAAATGTATGGAATCATATAGTTGTTTCTTATGATAATTCGGATCTTACCAATATACCAAGTATTTATTTGAACGGACAAAAACTTTCAATGACAAAATATACAGGTACAATGGGAAATGAAGTAATACCGTTTGAAAAAAATATTACTGTAAGACTCAACAGCACAGATACATATTCATTTGCAAATATGGGGTTGGTAAGCCTTTACTCAAAAGTATTGTCAGAGGAAGAAATAACAGAGAGATATTATCTGAAAAAATCAAAGTTTGAAAAGGAATTTGATATAAAATTATATAATTCCGAAACACTTATTGAGGAAAATAACCTTGATTTTTGCGATAATAACAATCTGAATGCTGTGATAGACTTTACAGGTGCGGATATGTCAACTGTATCAGAAGCTGTTAAACTGTATAAAGGTGAAGAACAGATTGTTGTTGATGGTGTTGTTGAAGAAAATAGTTATAAAATAAATCTTGATATGTTGGATAAAGGTGAATACACTTTAGTAATAGGAACACAAATAAAGGATTTGGAAGGTGCATTTATCAAAACAGCTGAACAGACATTGGATTTTGTTGTTGATGAGGCATTTAATATTAATTCTGTGGGATTTGTAAATCAAGATGACATAGAGGTTGTTACACCACAAGATCTTACAAATGCTGTTGGAATTAAGGCAAAGGCAAGTGTAAAGGATTTAAACGAGAATAAAAAGAATATGGTAATGCTTGTCGCTGTATATGATGAAGGCAGTCTTGTAAATGTTGTAAAAACTGACAAAACATATACCGATACGGGATATGATTTTGAGAGTGAATTGATTACGTTGCCCGCTGGTAAGGTTACAGTTAAAGCAATGCTTTGGGATGGTACAGAAACGATGATACCGTATATTGATGCATTATGTATTTCGGAATAAAAATGTTATAAATAAGTATGGGGGAAGAAACGATCCCCCATACTGTTTTAAAAAGGAGTGCTCAAATGATAGAAGAATATAAAAAGATCATAACAGACTATGCTTGCAGCAATTATAAGTTGATGTTTCGTGAACCTAACGGCCTTTTAAAACATCCATATATTGTTCCGGGGGCTAGCTATACACAGTCATTATGGGATTGGGACAGCTGGCTTACAAATGTTGCTATCAGACAGATGTTTGTAAATAATGGCGAGCAAAAGGATTTTGTGAGATATGAAAGAGGCTGTGTTATTAATTTTTTAGAAAACACAAGAGAATCAGGATGTATGC
The DNA here is from genome assembly GCA_949297205.1 of uncultured Bacillota bacterium. GTDB lineage: Bacteria > Bacillota > Clostridia > UBA1381 > UBA1381 > RGIG1988. The sequence continues at coordinate 2,871 of CASFSH010000334.1, forward strand.
CGCATCTTTTGACACCGACAAGAAATACCATTGACGAAGCACCGGAATTTTCTACAAATATGCATAAACCTGTATTGGCACAGCATGTTGCTTTTATTTTAAAAAGTATTCCTGATGAAACACAGTGGTTTGAACCATATATAGAGAAACTAGACAAGTTTTTAAAAGCGTATATGACACATCAATGTCATGAAAACGGATTATATTTTTGGCTTGATGATGCAGGTATAGGTGTTGACAACGATCCATGCACCTTTTACAGACCTCCTAAAAGTTCGGGGGCAATATTTTTAAACTGTTTGATGTATAAAGAGCTGCAGGCTATGGAATATATATGTGATATATTTAAAAAGGATGATTTAAAGGATTTTTATAGAACAAGGGCCGAAATACTGTTGAAAGCTGTAAGAAATCTTTGCTGGGATGAAAAGGATGGATTTTACTACAGTGTTGATTTAAATCTTTATCCTATTGATTTAAATGTACCACTTCATAGCGGCTGCCCGCGTCATTGGGACTGCCTGATACAACGAATCGGCTCATGGTCAGGTTTTTTGGCTATGTGGTCCGGAATCGCTACACAGCAACAAGCACAGAGAATGGTAAAGGAAAATCTTCTTGATGATAAATCATTTAATTCACAGTTTGGTGTGAGAACATTATCCAAATATGAGAAGATGTATGTAATAAAAAAATCAGGTAATCCGTCATGTTGGCTCGGACCAGTCTGGGGTATATCAAATTATTTAGTTTTTAAAGGTTTGGTAAAATACGGATTTGTAGAGGAAGCAAGAAATTTGGCATATAAGACAATTAAACTTTTTGGACAGGATATCGAAAAACAGGGCTGTATGAGTGAATATTATCATCCTGATACCGGAGAGGGGATTAATAATCCGGGATTTCAGAATTGGAATCTTCTTGTATTAAATATGATTGCATGGCTTGAAGATAAACAAGTGGTTTCTGAATTTTAAATAAATGCTGCGGATATATTTAATATAAGTATATTCGCAGCTATTTTCTGATATGAAATTTTAGTTGTTTATAAGAGTAATTTTACTTATTCAAAAATGTTTTCTTTTGTTTAGCAATATTTGAGGTAAATGGTTAATAAATTTTTTTAAATATAGGTAAAAGTCTAATTTGACAATTGACCTTGATGTATATATAGTATATAATAATTGTATAAATATTTTAATAAAGTAGGCAGAAATATGAAAATTAATGTTATTGTTGTTGATGATGAAGTTATTATACGAATGGGGTTATCGAAATTTTTAAAAGAATTACATCCTGATATACAACTTTGTGGTATTTTTCAAGATGGTGCTGAAGCTCTTGAATTTATAAAAAATAATACTGTTCACATTCTTATAACTGACATGAAAATGACAAATGTAAACGGGGAAGAACTTATACAAAACGTCAGAAAGATAAGTAAGTTTACAAAAATAATTATCATAAGCGGATATAGGAATTTTGAATATGCTCTTGTTGCTTTAAAATATAATGTACATAATTATCTTACAAAACCAATAAATTTAAAGGATTTAAAAGAACTTATTTTGGACTTATA
>CASFSH010000335.1 GCA_949297205.1 uncultured Bacillota bacterium
CTGAAATGATCTCATTTTTTATAGAATAATTGTAGTAATAATTTTGTATTTGGTACAATTTTAAATATACAGCAATAATACAGTCTATCAGCAATTTACAATTTTTTTCCATTGTTCGTATGCCTTATCCCATGCATCGGAATCCTGAGGAATATATTCGGCAATGTCAAAGGAATTTTTAACGATTTGTCTTCCTTCTTTCAAATCTTTAATGGCTCCCATACCTATACCCTGAACAATAACATTACCTATGCTTGTAGCTTCAACAGGACCGGCGTTGACAACTCTTTTTGTTGCATTTGCGGTAAATTGACAAATCATTTTATCTTTTATACCGCCGCCGACTATATTAATAACGGAATATTTGTTTCCTGTAACATCTTCCATACCTTCAACGGTTTGTCTGTACTTAAATGCAAGGCTTTGAGCAATGCATCTGATAATTTCTCCTTTTGTTTCGGGAACTTTTTGCCCGGTGTTTTTACAGTATTCTCTGATACGTTTTGGCATATTTCCGGGAGTTTGGAATGCAGGATAATCCGGGTCAATAAAACTTTCAAACGGAGCAGCGGCATTTGCCTGCTGTTCAAGATCGTTAAAGCTGAGTTCTTCGCCCTCACGTTTCCATTGCCGGCGTGATTCCTGAATTAGCCATAATCCCATTATATTTTTCAAAAATCTTATTGTTTTATTTACACCGCCTTCGTTGGTGAAGTTATATTTTAATGCGTCAGGTGTTATATTTGGTGTTTTCAGTTCAACGCCCATCAAAGACCATGTTCCGCTGGATATGTATATAAAATCATCATGGTCGGTTACTGGAACGGAGGCAACGGCAGAGCCTGTATCATGTGATGCAGCGGCAATTACCGGTATTTGATCTACGCCCAGTTCTTCCGCAATTTCGGGAAGAAGAACCCCAACTTTTTCACCGGGATAAATCATTGGTGCAAAAATATCTGTAGGTAAATCAAGCTTTTTGAGTAAATCTACAGCCCATTTATGGGTTCTTGAATCAAACATCTGTGAAGTAGATGCTATTGTATATTCACATCTTTTTTCTCCTGTTAAAAGATAATTAAATAAATCAGGCATAAATAAAAGGGTTTTCGCATTTTTAAGTGCAACATCATCGGACAATTTGGCCGAAAGTAACTGGAATAGAGTATTAAACCAGTTAAATGCAATACCTGTAGAATTAAAAATTTCTTCCTTTGAAACACGTTTAAAAGCTTCTTCAAACATACCGTCTGTTCTTGTATCTCTGTAATGATATGGATTTGACAGCAATTTGTCATTTTTGTCAAGTAAGCCGTAGTCAACGCCCCATGTATCAATACCTATACAATCAATATCTTTGTCTCCTGAGTTTACGCATGCGAGAATACCTTGTTTTATTTCATGGAATAATCTCATTACGTCCCAATAAAATCCCCCGTTCATTACAACGGGATCATTAGGAAAACGGTGTTTTTCTTCCAAGGTTATTTTTTTGCCGTCAAAAGCTGCAAGCATTGCACGTCCGGATGATGCACCGAAATCAAATGCTAAAAATTTATATGTTTTGCTCATTTTCTACATCCTTTCATATGTTAATTTCCTTAATTTAAAAAGCTGTTTTACAGGTAATATTATACTCTAAACAAATATTCATGTCAAGTTTATTTTGTAACATATATCCGGTAAAGTCAATAAAAAATTGTTGATATAAAAATACAGCACAACCGAATAAATCAGCCGTACTGTATTTTCTTATCTACAATATACTTTAATTATTTTTATTTTGTTGTGTCTGTGACAACAGGAACATCCGGGATATAGTTATTGCAGTTCATGCAAACATCATCTGCGGATGCTTCAACACATTCAACATAAGTGTCACCAACGGTTGCAACGGCACCGAATTCAACGGGTACCTCAACACAGATGTCTTGAGAAATGGTAAATACACACTGTCCGTTTTTAATTCCACCGCAGGTAGCAACACCTTGAGTGACGGTAGGAGTACCACAGCACTTTGTTATAGTTGTACCGGTCATGGCTAATGGAGAAACAGTAACGGGAACACACACAGAAGACATTTGATATGCTGCTGAAGGGAATACCGACATTTAATTCTTTTTTGGCAGGTTTCAACGCAGCCAATGTTATTTTCATTATCGCAGTGTTTTTTT
>CASFSH010000336.1 GCA_949297205.1 uncultured Bacillota bacterium
CAGCCTAAGTTCCGCTTTTACAGAAGCAAGCAAAAACAGCAGTAACGCAATGATCGAATATTACAAAAAAGCCGCCGATCAAACAACCGAAATTTATGAAGATCTTAATACACGTCTTATGAATTATGCCGCTTACCGTACCGAATACGAGGAATTAATGAACACCAAAAAGTTAAGAAGTCTTTATTCAAATGAATCCAAGCGTCTCCAAATATTAAAAAGCAATCTTGATTATTATGACAGTTTAAGAGATCAGGACTTTGAAAGACTGAAAAACTCACTTGATTTAAAACTCATTTCAGAAGAAGAATACTATACACGCCTTGCTGATTTAAGAGATACATATTTTGAGAAAGGTTCAAATGAATGGGCAAAATATACCATTCAAATTACAAAATACAACTCCGAAATAATTGAAGAACAAAAAGAACAATTAATAAATATGTTTGAGAATGTAAACTCAGAATATCTTGAAAGCTTCAATGCATTAATTTCCAAGCAGGAAAATATGAAAGATAAATTAATGGGCATATCAGACATATACAATAAAATAAGTATTAACGGTGCAAAAGACGGAGAAAGCTACACATGGCTGCAATTATCAAATATTGATACTGAATTGGAGGCCTTGAAAAATTACAACGACGCACTATTAAATGTACAGGAAAAAGTAAATTCCATTTTTGATACAATGGATCTTGATGAAAAAACAATTCAAAAAATGCAGTCTATGTTTTTTGAACAACTTGCCGAATTAAACATTCAGGATGCAACAGGTTTTTCAAATTATTTATCAAACATGGATACTACAAGACTATCGGACTACCTTACAAAATGGGTTGAAAAAATCAATCTGAGTGATGCGATTTCAAAAAAGTTATATTCTGATGAGGCTGATAATCTTCTTAATGCTTACATTCAAGATATGTCTGAAGCTTTTGAAAACGGTCTGGGAGAAATATTTTCTTCCGTTCCCGATTCTTTTTTTGAAACAGGATCTTTATCTGCATATCAATTCGGAAATGGTTTTCTTGATGTTATTGATGATATAATGACAAACATATCCAACGAAATAATAAAAAAAAGAGAACTGCTTATTCCTGATTTTTCATATGGACAAAGTTCAAACAATATAGTCAACAATTCAAATTACAACATATACGGCGCTTATGATATGGCACAGACTATTCTTGAACTTCAAAGAATTGAAAAAAGAAATAGAATGTTGGTAGGTGATGGCTAATGGAATTAATATACACCAGCGATATGGGGACACTAAGTTTATACGGCTCAGGTGGCAATCAGTTTACCATATGCGAAGTTGACGGGCTTGAACCATGTGAAAAAACTCGTTCATTAAAAACGTATGTGGGAGAGGACGGCAGTTTTGAGGACAGTTCTCAATACACTTCAAGAACTATTACAATATCAGGAGATATTAAATCGAACAATGATTTTACACAAATTTTTAAAAAAGCTTCAAGAGTACTGTCAAAAAAAGGCATTCTTACTGTGGTACGAAACAATATTTTTAGACAAATAACAGTAAATTCCGCTTCAATTACAATTGGAAAGAGATATAACACATACTGTACTTTTGTAATTCAATTAATTTGTGATTATCCACATTTCAGGGACACACAAGTTTCTTTTATGTCAATTTTTAATTTATCAAAACTGTTAACAAGTACATCTACATTTCCTACTATTTTAAGTACAAGAACTTCTTCCGGATTGATCAACAATACCGGGGATTTAAAAATTTATCCGATAATATCAATAAGTAAAAATACTGACACATCAGGTATCAATAACATTATTATAAATAATCTTACTACCGGGAAGTCGATATCTCTTGAAAAACAGCTTGATAAAAATGAGCTTATCACCATTAATACAAAAAACCGTACCATAACCAGCAGCAAAGACGGCAACATACTTTCTACTTTAGATTTTTATTCTTCATTATCGGATTTTTGGTTTGAATGCGGTACTAATGAAATTTCTGTTTCTATTGATGGTCTCTACTCCGACATTTTCGTTACGGCACAATATTATAATGAATACCTGGAGGCACTATGACAGATATCAGAATCTATGACTTTGAATTTAATCTTTTATGTATTATGAGTAATGTCGTTTCATCTCAATGGCACATACTCTACAACGGTATAGGGACATATGAAGGTCATTTCAGACTTAATGATTATATTTCCAATATTATACTTTCTAACAAATATATTGTACTTACGCAAGGAGACAATCAGGCTATCTGTACCGGAAAAATTGTTTCTAATGAATTGACAGTATGCGGCAGAACAGTAAACTGGATTTTGACTAAAAGAATCAGACCCCCATTTAAAACAAAAGAAATATTCGGAGATAAATACACAGATCCGGAAACAATTTTATTCTACTGTCTGCAAAAAGGATTTACACAACCGCCTCAGACAGATGAAAATGGTAATGAACTGTCTGATACCATTGACGAAACACGCAAGATCAGTAATTTTATTTTGCCCGATCCCATTGGCGCACAACAACTTACAAGCCATTTCTGGAGAATTACTGCCCACAGTATTGCTGATCTTGTAAATGATCTATGTGAAAAGCTTGACAGGGGGCATGAAGTTTTATTTGATATAAATACTCATTGCTGGAAATTTAATTTTATATATCCGAAAACAAATAATATATTAATATCAAAGGAATCAAAAACAGCCTATGATTTATCTTATACCGAAGACCTGCTAAGCTTCTCCGATAACGGTTGGTACACCGAATATGACTCCGAATCGGAATATGAACAAAATACGTGGCATCTTTTAAAAAACGGTAATACTTCCGGAATTTATTCCTGGGACAGTATTCTTGATGCCTCTGGAAAAAGCGAGGCTGAAGATGCACTTTTTAAGAAAAAATTTACCCAGACCATAGAAGCAAAGCTAAGAAATTTATCATTTCGCAAAGACTATAATCTCGGAGACATTATTCCTGTATATGCAAAATTTGGAAATTTTGAAAAAATGGACAAATATAAAATAACTGGTGTTAATATAAAAATAACTCCGACAGACAGTTATGAGGAACCGATACTTACACCATATAACAATTCATAAAATTTTAGATTGGAGTTAATTTTAATGTTAAAACAAATACTGATTTTTATTTCCGAAAATTGGGCTCAATGGCTTACTTTATCGGTATTCAGCATTTTCGGTATAGCTTACCGCAAGCTTTTAGTAGCTGTAAATGCCGAAAAAGCAAAAAATAAAGCAATGGCTCAAGGAGTTGAAGCTCTTCTCAGGGACAGAATCATCGACAACTACAATAAATATGAAAAAACCGGTTCATGTCCCATATATGCCAAAGAAAACGTTAAAAGAATGTACATACCGTATCACAAATTAGGTGGTAACGACGTTGCAACAGAGCTTGTGGAAAAACTCCTTGAAATGCCTTCAAACTAATTTTTCTGCAGCTTGATTTTCCCGCATCCAAGCTGCATAAGGAGTGAAATAAATGGGAATAAGTTATAAATTTATGGATGACTGTTCATACGGTGCCGACGATATTAATTCAGTTTTTTCCAAGCTTACCACTCAGGGCGTATCCCTATTCAATTATTCGGATAATGACAATCCTCTCATCGATCTCAATACCGCCGTTAGCAATTTCACAACATCCGGAATAGAATATTATAACACTGATTCATGTAAGTTGTCCTTTATTTCTCCGGATGAAGAAAATCCTTTCGGTACTTTTGAAATACTGCCCGGAAATGCTTTTATGTATGACGGCTCTATTATAACAATAGATGATAACAAATATGATATAACCGAACAGGTACATTCTTTAAGGCTTTTGACAAATGATGATATTTATGTGTATTTTTACCGCAATGTTCCATACAATTCAATTGATATTTTAGTAACAAATGATACATCGCAGCTGGAACTTCAGGAAACCGTGCTTCTCGGCATTATTGACTCTGAAAACAAAATAACAGACAAACGCAGTTTTGCAACAAGCAAAATTGCACCTTGTTCAGGTAATATAGTTCTCTTCGGCAAATATGATAAAGAGTTTCGTGTAATTCCGGCAAATACCGGAGCGGATAGGCTTCGTTTTACCATAAAAGATGTATTTCCCGGCGCAAAATATGTATTTATCAGAGATTTATGTCTTACAATTCAGGATGTGAATACCGCTACCGGTGATGAACTCACATATACAGACTATCCCACTCAGCTGGCAACTGTTCATATGGCTGCAAACAGAATTGGAAATGATGTTCAGATATGGATGTATACGATAAATGCATCAGTGTTATTTTCTTATCTGCAATATACTATATTTTGATCTTTTTAATCGAGGTGACAAACAATATGAATATTTCCGATAAAAGAGAACTGCTGGTAACCAAAGCTCTTTCAAGAGAGAAAAAAAATCAATATTCTCAGGATATTTCCAAAAGAACACTTATTGAATCCGGTTGGGGTGATTGTTCCGGTACGTTATGGTACTGGTATTACAAATTATTTGATTTGGATATAGGAGCAAATACGCAAGCACAGATAAATTCAGACAAGGGTATACGTCTTAAATTAAATATTCAAAACGGCATACCAGATGAGTCTGTTATGGAAAAAGGGGATTTATTGTTTTTCCGTGGCAGTGACAACTCAAGAACCGAAGGTGTGGGACATGTGGAAATGTATATCGGTAACGGTAAAATTTTTGGTCACGGTTCAGGTATAGGCGGAACTGTAAAAGACATGAAGTCTTACTGCAGATCACGTTTTAACACACCTTCTACGTCATTATTAAAAAACAAAGGACTTATATGTGTAAAAAGATTTCTTGGAGATGATATCATGAATAACATTACCGAACTAACATCTGTAAATGATATTGTGTGGGAATATGCACACAGGGGAATTATAACCGATTCCGAGCTGTGGCTTCAGAAACTTCAAAATGATTCCGACGCATACTGGTTAGCCCGCAAAGCTTTGCATTTTATCAGGCAAACAGAATCTTAATATAATATCTATACAAAGCAAAACAGCCTGCATTTTCTGCGGGCTGCTTTTAATTTACCTTATTCTATAACGTTTTAAGACTTCTTTTGTTTCGGCATCTATTCTATAACTTTCTATTGCCTTTTGTATTATTTTATTATTTATCCATTTATCAAATTTATGTCCCTTTATATATTCAACAGTCATATCATACTGTTTTGCAAGTGCTGTTGCAAAATACCACGCAATCATCATGTTTACATAATATTCTTCGGATTTTACCTTGCTAACCATCTCATTATATAAAGAATTAAAATCATCATCCAAATAAAATCTCATAAGAAGACCTATTGCATATCTTACGCTATATGGATATTCCGATTTTATCCACTTTTCTATATATCCAAATAATTTTTCTTTATTTTTCTTAAATACCGGCGGAGCAAAAGTATCACAGGTAGCCCAGTTATCAATATATGGAAGAAATCTCTCAGTCTCAAATACAGCTTTATCAAAATCCTTAATCTTTTCAATCAAAAATGCATGAATATTGTTTTCTTCATAGTATTTATGCGGAAGTTGTTTTAAAAAATCTTCATATTCTCCTGTTTTATAAAATTCTCCGGCAATCTTTCGCAATAACGGTATTCTTACACCTATTATCAATTCCTTATTAACTGTCGGTATAAGCTTGCAATGAAATTCCCTGTATTTTTCATCCTGTACTTTAAACAATTCTTCACGTATATCCATTGATATATCTCCTGTCTTTATCAAAATTTACTGTTTTATAAAAAGTATTATAACACAGGGAATTTTCATTTTCAAGGATTTATTTAATATTTTATATTCTTATGTTCTCTTTACAAGAATAATTCTGACAGTTCCATCCTCAGACGCTTTACTTTCAGAATACAGTCTTACAGAGGAAACATTACTTTGTTCCAGTTCACTGATTGAAATTGTCTTATAATTGGTAACGTCGGTTACGTCAACAATCTGTACATCATCATCCATTTTATAAACTTTATTATTCAGCATAATTCTTCCGCCTTCAACCGCATCTATATCAGTTGCCGAGGCAATTTCATTCAGCGCCTTCATATACGCAACACTGTTTCCGCTGAGTTTATACATTACAGGTCCTAAAGCAACACTGTATCTTCCGTCTATAGTATATTCATTTAACAAACCATCGGAATATATCCTGTAAATCGTTGCGTCAACACCTTCTCTTTCGACAGTTCCGTCGTCATTTGTTATCTGAGACTGACCGTCATTTCCTTTATATACTCCAAACAAATAGCTCGATGGCATATTTTTAAGATATAATATTGCAATATCACCAAAATTATTTGCACTTACAGAGGTTATAAGCTGATCGTTGGTTATACTTGTCACATCCAATTTACTGAAATCAAGCAATTCAACCTCTGCGGTTTCTGCTTCATCATCAGATAATCTGCTGAATATAACAACATCTTTTAAAACTGTTTTTCCTCCGAGAGTTCTGTTTGCAACACTCAATTCTCCGTAAGTATCGGATGATGTAACTCCAGACAAACTCACAATACTGTCCTGTCCGTATTCGATATAAACAAGATCTCCTACATAATTGCTGTAATCTCTGCTGATTCTGTATTCGTATGTATTTCCGTCAGCCATGAAAATACTTGCCATAATTTGTGATGAGCCTTCATTCTCCCCACTTTTGGAAATCTCTTTATATGTTTTCAATAATACTCCATAATCAAAGGTATTAAATCCTGTTAATTCGACGGCAAAGCATACTTCATCATTCTCTCCCAATAAAAGCGTTACTCGTTCTCCTATTTCAAAACTTCCGTTTGACGCATCAAGACTTGATGTGCTTACATTTTCATTAATCGTGTATACATTGCCGCCTACATTAACGCTTGTCACATATGCCTTTGATGGTAATGCTTCATTATAAATTCCCGATACCTTTTTATTATATACATCCATTATGTTTGTTGCTGTATTATAATATACAACATCATTCATTTCAATATCGGAAACAGACACCGTCTTATTATTTTTGTATACAATAAGTCCGTCAAAGTTAATCGGTGTACCTTCAAGGCTTGTATCCTCATCCGTATAATCCTTTGTTGCCCTGACAGGCACAACACTGTCTGCTGTCTGTGTTATAACCGCAAATGACCAGTCGCCGTAAATATCACCATAAAAAGTAAGAGAAGTACCCACCTGTATCTGCTGTGAAACAGACTGATATGTTGTTTTATTATTATCATAATATACAACAAAATTTGAATTAAAAGTAAATGTCCCTTTTGAACCTGTATCTGTTTTATATTCGATTGTATCTGTTCCTGACATTTTTGTTACAGCAGCATTCATTGATTCCATCTGTGATTCGACAAACATAACTGCCCTTTGTGAAGCATTAAGAACCAATGTTCCCATACAATTTACCTTATTCAATATATCGGTGTTCTCAACCTCGTAAACACCTGATGATGTACGTATCTGATATGCAGTCAGAGAGCTTTCCTGTGCTTTTGTTGCAGAAATAAAACAATCCTCTATTATTGTATATCCTATCTCTTCCAAAGCAAGATAATCTTCTTTACTTGTCAGAGAGTCGAATATGGATTCGGATGTTTCCGGCATAAACAATACTATCTGATTATTTTTATTTAACACTAATGTTCCTTTTCTACCAAGCATATCCGATGCACTTGTGCTCAATGTTTTAAATATACCCTCTGATGTTCTGAGTTCATCCGATTTTATATCGGAATCCTCATGTGATGTGGCTATTATGTAACTGTCCCCATATACCTTGTATCCGATTGACTCAAGATATGTGGTTTCTTCTGCATTATTCACATATGTAAACATTGCCCTGTCAACAATTATTGCAGCCGCAGCCCTTGTTATTGCATCATTTGCATTGAATGACATTCCCTCATTCAATCCAAGCGCATTTGCTTCATTGATATAATTGGAAGGCCAGCTATAGCCTATATTTTCTTCTGTGTAACCAAGAATTCTGCATATGATTGTTACCGCTTCCGCATATGTTATTACATTATCAGGCTTAAATGTTGCATCTGCATATCCCTTTATAATTCCGTTTGAAGTAAGGTAATTTACATACGGAATACACCACTGCACCTGATTCACATCATCAAATGCAGATGTTGGTGGTGTGGATTTAGCCTCGACAACTTTATCCATCATTGAAACTATTATTTTAGAAAATTCCGATCTTTTCACATAATCCCACGGTCTGAAACTTCCGTCATCATAACCGTTTATTATTCCAAGCTCGCTAAGCCTTAAAACAGGTTCATAACAAGCATAATCATTTTCAATATCGTTAAATTCCGAACTCTCGGCATACACGGTATAATATTGCATTAACATTGTAATTCCGCACAACAAACACATTAATACCTTTATTTTTTTTATCATATAACCATTTCCTCTCCTACACTAAATTAAATATTTTATCTGTTACTCTGATCTTAATGCGTCTATCGGATTCAGTTTTGCTGCCTTATTTGCAGGTGCAATTCCGAAAAACACTCCAATTGCCAGAGAAAAACAAAAGGACAAAAGAACCATATTTGTCTGCACCACATATTCCATGTTTGCAATTTTTTCTACAGCAGGCCCCAGTCCTAAACCAATACCAACTCCTAAAAGTCCGCCTATGGCACTAAGAATAATTGATTCTATCAAAAACTGAAGCAATATATCTGTTGTTCTTGCACCTATTGCCTTTCTTATTCCGATTTCTCTCGTTCTTTCACTGACACTGACTGTCATAATATTCATGACTCCTATTCCTCCTACAACAAGAGATATTGCCGCTATTCCTGCCAGTAATGATGTCATGGAAGCTGTTACCTCATCCATGGTATCGAGCATTTCCGATACACTTGAAACAGAAAATCCGGAATCGGAACCCAATTTCTGTGTTATAAAAGCTTCAATACTATCAACAGAAATATCAATCATATCTTCTGAAGCTCCTTCAAGATAATATGTGGATATAGTTTTGTTCTTTAAAAATCTCTGTGCCGTAGTATAAGGTATCGTAACTTTATTATCTTGCGAGGTTTCTGTTGAATCTCCCGTTTCGGTATATACACCTATAATTTTAAACTGCTTTCCGTTTAATTTTATGGTTTCTCCTATAGGACTCATACCGCCGAACAGCGTTTGTTGAATATATGTCCCTATTATTGCAACATATGAATAATTATCCACATCACTTTGACTTATAAATCTGCCTTCATTTAATGATACATTTTTTATTGTTTCATATGCCGGATCTGTTGCATCAAGAGATGTGGAGAAGTTTGTGTTTCCTAATTTTGCCTGAGCATTTCCTGATATGTAAGGAGTTAAATTTGTAACAAGTTCCGGATTTTCTTCAACAAATTCAGTCAAATCCTCAAAGTCAACCGTCCTTGTTGTAAATCTCCTGTTAAATGATACAGTTATTAGCTTTGTTCCCATTGCTGAAAGCTGATCGGTGATAGCTTTTGTTGTTCCGCCTCCTATACCTGTAAGCAGTATTACCGATCCTACTCCTATTATGATACCAAGCATAGTAAGCGCTGAACGGCCTTTATTACCCTTTATACTTTTCATTGCCATTTTTATTGACTGGATTAATTTAGTAAAAAATTTCATTATGACAAACGCTCCTTTTTCTCAATTTCCTGCTTCCGTATCAACAATTTTCAAGTTTTCATTGTCACCAATATCAGAACCTTTTACATTTTCCGCTCCCGCCATGTCATCACGGTTATCCATATCACCCACAATTTTACCGTCCCTTATCGTTACTATTCGTTCAGCTTGTTTGGCAATGTTAAGATCATGGGTTATAATAATTATGGTATTGCCCTCATCATGTAAATCATGAAGCATTTGCATTATTTCTATACCGGATTTTGAATCAAGCGCGCCTGTGGGTTCATCTGCCAATATAAGCTGAGGATGAGAAGACAGTGCCCTGGCAATTGAAACTCTTTGCTGCTGTCCTCCGGACAACTCACTTGGTTTGTGATGTATCTTTTCAGATAAACCCACACGTTTCAATGCTTCTTTTGCAAGTTTTGATCGTTCGGAAATTCCTATACCTTTATAAATCAAGGGTAATTCAACATTTTCAATTGCCGACAATTTCGGCAGTAAATTATACTGCTGAAAAATAAAGCCCAGTTTCTGATTTCTCAAATCAGCAAGATCATTATCACTCATTTTACTGATCTCTACTCCATCTATCCAATACTGTCCTTCGGAGGGCGTATCTAAACATCCTATTATATTCATTAAAGTCGATTTTCCCGATCCGGAAGGTCCTATTATTGCCACAAATTCATGGGGCCTTATATACAGATCAACACCGTCCAATGCACGTACTTCCGTATCACCCATTTGATAAACTTTAGTAACTCCATGTAGTCTGATCATTTATATCTTCCTTTCAGCAAATAAAAAATTTGTAACTATACACAGTGCATGAAACATTGTTTTGATAATTATCGCATACCTCCCATGCCGCCTCCACCGGGCATACCTCCGCCTCCGGACATTCCGCCGGGCATTCCGCCGCCTCCGGACATTCCGCCAGGCATTCCGCCCATACCTTGCATACGGTTAGATGAGGTTACTGACGCTGACAGCTGCTGAACCTGATCCCCTTCTGTCAACCCGCTTTTTATTTCTATATATTCATCATCTGTAAGACCTGTTTCTACTATAGCAACCACAAATCCGTCAGGTGCTTCCGGCAATCTGCTTTGTGCATTATCATTTTTTTCCCAATCAGAAAAATCATTTTCTTTTTCATTTGAGGCATTGCCCCGGCTATCCTGTCTTTCCTCCATATCATTTACCGGCATATCTTTTCTGTCCGGACCAGTTCCTTGTTCTGAAGAACCATTTGATGCACTTTCCGCTTGATTACCAAATTTCTGTTCTCCCTGAACATTTTCCATATTTTCCGGCATCACAGTCCCTGTTTCAGCCTTTGCTTCATCATTGCTGTTCTGCATTTGTTCCATATTTTTTCTTGCACTATTCTGCATAGCAGCCGCAAAATCTTCTTCAGTTGCTCCCTTTGTTCCTGTCTCATCCTTTAAAAATACATAAGAAACACCCATTGCTGTCTTTACATCCGCTGACGGTACCATTAATACGTTGTTTGCCGAATCTACTATTACACTTGCATCAATATTCATACTTGGGCGCAAATTCCCCGGATTATCTATAATAACATCTGCAGTATACGTTGTAACACCATTTGTTGCTGTACCTTCAACAGATACACTCGTTATAGATCCCTGAAATTCTTCTCCGGGCAAAGCGTCACATGTGATTTCAACCATCTGTCCTTCATTTACCGAGCTAATATCCAATTCATCAATTTCCATGCTGAACTTAAGTCTTGATATATCTGCAACAACCATTAAAGTAGTAGAACTGTTTGTTCTGTCTACAGTATCTCCGGCTTTTGCATTTTTTGTTATAACCGTACCGGAAATAGGTGATTTTATTGAATAATCATCCAGACTGTCAAGTGTTTCCTGCATTGAAAGCTCCGCATTCTTTAAACTAAGTTCGCTGCTTGTTATTGATCTTTCCTGACTTGACAAAGAATCGGAAGAAATGGTTGCAATGACAGCACCTGCATTAACATAATCCCCATTATTATAATTCACACTTGCCACTGTACCGGCCGTTTCAGCTTTTGCTGTACCGCTTTGTGAATATTCAACTGTTCCGTAGCCCGGGCTTTGCATTCCTTCCACTTCTGCTCCTACTGTAAGACCTTGCGTAAACGACCCTGGATTTGTAAACTCTATTGTAACACTGTAAACAGATGATCCGTCCTCCTGTGCGGCAGGATATGTACTTATACTGCTCACACTGCCATTAACGCTACTCATATGTGCTGAACTGGAAATAGTAGCAGACTGTCCAACATACATTTTATCCACCTGTGCTTTTGAAAATGGAACAGTTACTTCCATTTGAGAAGTATTATCAATTTGTGCTATTGTTTCATTATTTGATACAGATGTTCCTTCTTTTATCGTCAAACCGGAAATAATACCGCTGTTTGGTGCGGTTATATTCAATTTACTTTTAGCATCTGCCAAATCCGATTGTGCTTCCTCAAGATTGGTTCTTGACTGTTCAAGTGATATTTCCTGTTTTTCAATGCTCAGCTGTGCCGATTCGGTATCGAACTGATATAAAACATCACCTTCCTCCACCGTATCTCCCACATCATAAGGCGAACTTATAATATCGCCGCTTACCATTGATATTATTTCATATCTTTCATAAGGTTCCACCGACGCTTCTCCTGTAATAGAAACCTCAATATTCCCTCTTGTTACCATGTCGACAGCTTCTGCATCATTTACGGAAGCTGATATCTTCTTACCTTGATACCATCTGTATCCGGCAAAAACTCCCACAAATACCACAACAGCTGTTACAGCAGCAATTAGCGGTTTTTTCTTTACCACAATTTTTTTACTTCTTCTGAACACAATCAATTCCTCCCGATTTATAAAGATTAATTCTGAAATAAGTTCATTCCGGGCCTTTCCCGTCACAAATATACGAATTTATTAATTTTACTATAATTATTATAAAAAACCGTTGTTTCGTGTTTGTGATATTCCCTTTTTTTTTATGTGTAAAAAATGTTAATTATTTGTAAACATGTCCCCATTTGTTCAAAAAAACGTACTGTAAATTAATATTTTTTGTTTAATTTTATAAATCCACTAATTACCAACATAATAAAAAAATAATAACAAAACATAATAAAGACAAATTTGAAAGGAGAATATTAATGAATATAAAAACTTTTACATCATTATTGTTATGCTTTTGTATGTGCAGTCCTGCCATTGCAAAAGAATGTGATACATTGGATGTATTTGAAGAATATGCTGAATATGACGATATTGTTTGCAAAACCTCTTCCCTGTCTGTATCTGCTGAAAAAAATACCGTCTTGTCCGGTGAATTTGATATAGAGTGCTACGAAGACTATAAAATAGAAATTACTTCTCCTCCGGAGAAAGGTAAGCTCAAAGTGATGAAAGATAATAAAACCTTTGAATATACACCTTATAAAAATCAGGTCGGCACTGATTCCTTCAGCTACAAAATAAATTCTTCTGGAATATCTTCCAATATTTCCGTATGTTCTATTGCAATAAACGATGACAGTGAAGAGAAGCTTTCAGATACAGATTTTTCATATGCTGACATAAATGATAATGAACTAAAAAATGCAGCGGAAAAACTTATATCACTCGATATTATTAAAGGGGAACGTGTAGGCGGGAATTATTATTTTTATCCTGAAACACCCATAACACGGGCGGCTGCAATATGCTATTTGAACGCTGCTGCAAACATAGAGCAAGCAAGCAACGATAATAAAATTCTTTCTGTGTTTTGTGACTGCAATGATCTGCCCGAACAA
>CASFSH010000337.1 GCA_949297205.1 uncultured Bacillota bacterium
GGACTTGAACTTAACAGAAGAAAAGATCAAAGACAGGTTTACGGTATGACATTTACTCTTCTTACCACATCTGAAGGTAAGAAAATGGGAAAAACCGCTAAAGGTGCGTTGTGGCTTTATCCGGAAAAGTGTAAGCCATATGATTTTTATCAGTATTGGGTAAACGTACAGGATGATGATGTAATTAACTGTTTAAAGCTTATAACATTTGTTCCGATGGAAGAAATAAGAGAAATGGAAAAATGGCAGGGACAGGAACTTAACGCTGCAAAAAAACGCCTTGCCTTTGAAGTTACAAAATTAGTTCATGGAGAAGAAGAAGCTATAAAAGCAAGAGATGCTGCCGAAGCGGTTTTTGTAAAGGGCGGAGTTAGTGCTGATATGCCTACATCGGAAGTTCCGGCTGATGAAATAAAAGACAAAACTATTCTTGATTTATTGGTTATGATAAAATTGATTCCTTCAAAAGGTGAGGGAAGAAGACTTGTTCAGCAAAATGGATTAACCGTTAATGATGAAAAAGTAACAGACCCCAATATGCCTGTCACAGATGATATGTTTAACGAAAACGGAATGATTGTAAAAAAAGGGAAAAAAGTCTTCCATAGAATTATCAAAAGATAATTATTTATAATGTGTAAATGGGAACTGTATTATTTTAATACGGTTCCTTTGTTTCGATATGCAATATAAAAAATATATGATGTATCTTGCCATATGTTGATGCATAATGTTTTGTCATTTAATGTTGCTGAAAAAATTCAGTTTAAGTTTGTTTTATGTCCTTTCAGGTTTGACGAAATCGAGATTGATATACATAAATACTGTATTTTAGGGGAATATAATAAAATAAAAAGTTGACTCAAAGATATAAATATGATATAATTATTAATGGAAATAAGATAAAAAAGAATATTAATATACCAAACGACTTTATTGGTATATTTAAATTATAGATTTATTGTATTTTTACAAAAATAATAATTCGTAAAAATACAATTATAAAAATATTTTATGTACATATAAACATTATTTATTATTAAATTTGGAGGTAAAGTTGTGGCAAAAAAAAATAAACTAAAAATAATACCATTAGGCGGTCTTGATGAGATCGGAAAAAATATGACTGCCTTTGAGTATGCAAACGAAATTATTTTGGTTGACTGCGGAATGGCATTTCCTGATGAAGAAATGCTTGGGATTGATCTTGTAATCAATGATATAACATATCTTGAGAAGAATAAAAATAAACTAAAAGGTATATTTTTAACTCACGGACATGAAGATCACATAGGTGGTTTGCCGTATTTTTTGAAGGAAATTAATGTTCCTGTTTACGGTACAAGACTTACAATTGCTTTGGTTGAGCATAAACTAAAAGAACATAATCTTTTGTCATCTGTTAAAGTGGTAAATGTAAGGGCAGGTATGACAATTGATATTGGTAACTATTTCAGTGTTGAGTTTATAAGAACAAATCACTCAATTGCCGATTCGGCTGCGCTTGCAATAACAACTCCTTTGGGCGTTGTTATTCATATGGGTGACTTTAAAATAGATTCTACTCCTATTGTTGGAGAAATGATAGACTTAACACGTCTTGGAGAACTTGGAAACAAAGGTGTACTTGCTTTGTTATCAGACAGTACAAATGTTGAGCGTCCGGGTTATGCAATGAGTGAGAGAAGTGTAGGAGAAAAATTTGAGTCTATTTTTAAAAACTGCAAAAAAAGAATTATTGTAGCTACTTTTGCATCAAATGTTCACAGAGTACAGCAGATAATAAATGCTGCTGTTGCAAATGGAAGAAAAGTTGCGGTATCCGGCAGAAGCATGGAAAATATAGTGGAAATCTCCATTATGTTGGGATATATGAAAGTACCGCAGGGTGTATTGATTAATCTTGATAATATTAACAAATATAATCCTGAACAGGTTGTTATTATTACAACAGGAAGTCAGGGAGAACCTATGAGTGCACTGACAAGAATGGCGTTTTCGGATCACAGAAAGGTTGAAATAACAAAGAATGATCTTATCATAATTTCTGCAACACCGATTCCGGGAAATGAAAAAACAGTATCGACGGTAATTAATGAGTTGTTTAAAATAGGTGCGGAAGTCATATATAAATCTTTGGCAGAGGTTCATGTTTCCGGACACGCCTGCAAAGAAGAATTAAAAATGATTTTAGCGCTTATAAAACCGAAATTTTTTATTCCCGTACATGGAGAACACAGACATCTTGAACTTCATAAACGTCTTTCCGAAGAAATGGGTATGAACGGTAAAAACGTATTTATATTATCAAACGGTTCTGTGTTGGAAATGGATGAAAATAAAGCGACGGTTACAGGAACTGTACAATCAGGTCAAATACTTGTTGATGGACTTGGTGTCGGTGATGTTGGAAATATTGTATTAAGAGACAGAAAATTGCTTGCACAGGATGGTATTATAATCATTGTTGCTACAGTAAGTATGGAAAAAGGTCAGCTTGTTTCCGGGCCGGATGTGATTTCAAGAGGTTTTGTTTATGTGAGGGAAGCAGAAGATATAATTGAATCGGTACGAGAAATTGCAAAAGAGAGTATTATTCGTGCCAATAAGAGTAAAAATAATGATTGGTCATCAACAAAAGCTTTGGTGAAAAATAATGTAGCTAAATATATTTATGAAAAAACAAATCGTTCACCTATGATATTGCCGATATTGATGGATGTATAAAATAGTATGCAAAATTTTATTGTTGTTTGATTTTTGTATTATTTTGTTGTCAATATACAAAAATATTTTAAAACAGATAAATTTAATTGTTTAAATTTGGGTGTTGACATCTTTTGCGTTTTTATGCTATAATAATACCATCAATTTAATATTAATAAATGCATTGAAGGGGAAAAAGTCCCGATATCCAAGCCTTAAGAGAGTTGTTGGTTGCTGCGAAACAATGGTTGGAACGGTGTACGAGCTCGCCCCTGAGCAGTCGAGCTGAACGATTATACAAGTAGGTGAGAACGTTTTCTCTACGTTACAGGAGAGGACATTGATAGATGTCGCTAAGTGGGCAATTTTGCCAATAAGAGTGGTACCGCGGAAGATAGATAACTTTCGTCTCTTGCAATACATTTTGTATTACAAGAGACGTTTTTTTGTTTTTTAGCAAATAAAAGCAAGGACTCTTTTCTGTATTAATTTTTAGGCACTTTAAATAATAAAGCGACACCGAAAAAGTTAAAAAATAAAAAAGGAAAGGAAAATTATTTATGAAAATTGCGTTTTCTACATTAGGATGCCCGAATTATGATTGGAAAGATGTATATTCAATGGCAAAAGACCTGGGGTTTGATGGTATTGAGGTTAGAGAAATCAGAACTGAATTTTACAGCTCACCCTTTTCTACAACAAAGTGTGAGGCCACAGCACAGAAATTAAAACAGATTAAACTGGAAATACCATGTATGTCAACAGGATGTGTGTTAAGTGAAGTGCAGACTTCTGAACAAAATATTGAAGAAATAACCGAATACATAAAAATTGCTTCAAAGCTGGGAGCAAGCTATATTAGAATACTTGCAGACAGAAATCCTGCCCCTGCCGGAGAAATAGACGATAATATAGTTATAAGCGAAATAAAGAAACTTATTCCCATAGCAAAAGAACATAATATAACATTATTGGTTGAAACAAACGGTGTGTATGCAGATACAAAAAGATTAAAAAAACTTCTTGATGAGATAAATGATGAAAGCGTTGCTGCATTGTGGGATGTTCATCATCCTTACAGATTCTTTAACGAAAGTCCAAAGGATACAATTAATAATATAAAGGATTATATTAAATATATTCATGTAAAGGATTCTGTTATTGAGAACGGAGAAGTTAAATATAAAATGATGGGTGAAGGGGATATGCCTATCAATGATATAATGATTGAGTTACGTTCTATGAACTATGACGGATATGTAACTTTGGAATGGGTTAAAAAATGGGCTCCGGAACTTACAGACGCCGGTATTGTATTCCCTCATTACGCAGAGTTTATGACACCATACAGAAAATCTCATAAACATCCTTTACAGGATAATATGAGAAAAACAGGTAAATATATTTGGCCTAAAGAAAGACTTATAAACTATACTTTTGCTGATGTTCTGGATAGAGTATGCGAGGAATTTCCTAATCAATATGCTTTCAGGTATACAGAACTTGACTATACGAGAACATACCCCGAATTCAGAGATGATGTTGATACTTTTGCGAGAGCATTGCTTGCGATGGGTGTAAATAAAGGTGATCATGTTGCAATTTGGGCAACGAATGTTCCTGCTTGGTATATTACATTCTGGGCAACAACAAAAATTGGAGCTATCTTGGTTACGGTAAATACCGCATATAAAATT
>CASFSH010000338.1 GCA_949297205.1 uncultured Bacillota bacterium
TTTTATTTTCCAATCCTCATTAATGGGAATTTCAATAAAATCATAGAATTTATCTATAAAAAAATCAATATTTTTTACATTAAATGCTATATTTTTGTATTCAAATATATCATCCATCATATAGCCTTTAAGAGAAAACCAGTATGTAGTAAAAATATCTCCTACCGCCTTGTATTCAACCGTGGTATGAGAAGCTACTATCCATCCTGTACCGGGTTTTATATCATATTTTTTACCGTCAAGCTGCATTATTCCTTTGCCTTCTGTACAAAACATAAAAAAAGAATAATCTTGTGAAATATAAAAAATATCCTCCTGAGGACATCTTATACCAAAGCTTATCATACATAAAGGCATCATGCAGTCTTTTTCCGAAGCCATAGTATCAATATGGCAGGATATAATATCTCTGCGTTTAATTATATTTTTTGGCATAGTTGGAAAATAGTAGTGCATACAACCCCTCCGGTAGTTGAAATTTTATAATAATAATATTTTATAAAAAAATAATATTAATGTCAATAGTTTTTGGTAAAAATCTATTTTGCTGATATGTTGTAACAGATTACTTACAGTACAATTAAGATATTATAAGTTATTTCATTTACAACCGTCAAGACAGAAAAGAAAAAAATAAAATGTTGAAATATTGTTATTTTGCAGCATAAATATTATTATTGACAATAAAATACATTTACATTATAATTAAAATAAGAAATATAGAAATAATTATGCGAAATTGACATGGAAAGGATGATAAATGTGAGCATAATTCACAAAAAAACAAGGAAGATATTGTCGGCAGGGATTGCAATTATGTTATTTTGCGGTATATTGCCTTATTCATATGCCGATTCCGATATTCTGGTCAGCATGAATTTTGAAAATTACGAGGAGGGCGCTGAACTTAAAGGAAGTGCAAACTGGGACGTTCAGATGAAAACAGGTGATTCCTGTGTTATTGAAACAGACCCTATTACAGGAAGTAAAGCCATTAAGTTTACAAAAGGCGGTTCTGTTGATAATGCATATATGGAATATACTCTTCCCAATAAAATTACCTCAGGAATAATACAGGTATCGTATGACATGAGAATTGCATCAGCAACAAAGTATTTTCAAATTATTGGTGCTGTAAGAAACGATGCGTGGTCAAACTATATAAACCCGAGGTTAAAAGGGGAAAACTTATATAACGGAGACGGTGATCTGATCGGTAATTATAAAAATATGATCGGAAACGACTGGTGCAGATGTGTTCAAACAGCAGATATTAAAAAAGGTACTTTAAATTATGAAATTTATAAAGATGATGTTTTGATTTTCAGCTATTATCAGGACGGCCTTGTTAAAAACGATTTGAGACGACTTATATTTGCAATATTTGAAGACCGTTCATGGCATTGTAACGGTTGGGAAGCTACATATCAGGCAGATGGTGTGACGCCGAATACAACCGATCCGGACGGCGTTTTATATGTTGATAATATAGAATTTAAAAAAATAGGATTAAAAGCCGAATCATCATTTCCGTCTGATGAAAGTAAAAATATTGAGATTGATTCGGATGTATATGTAGAATTTAATACCATACCGTCAGAGGATATTTCGGATTATATTGAAGTTACAAGAAACGGTGAAGTTGTATCGCAGGGAATAGATTATTCTGTGAATGACAGTAAAGTATATATTGAATTTGCAGATATGCTTGAATATGAAAGTGATTATACCATTACGGTAAAAAGCGGGGCAAAAGCTGAAGATGAAGGATATTCTGCACTTTCCGCCGATTATTCTTTTTCATTTTCGACACTGAGTATTGCACCGGAAATAAACGGTATTGAGGCAGATAAAAGATATAATGCAAAGACGGCTGCTATAATTATACCTGCTGACGGAACAACAGCAGAGGCAGAACTGTCATATGAGAACGGAGAATTTACACAATATATATCCGGAACGGAAATAACACAGATTGGTAAATACATTCTGAAAGTAACAGCCTCAAAAAATGGAAAATCACAGGTTACAGAAATACCGTTCGAGATTGTTGGTCTTGTTCCGCCGAGAGCCGAGAATGTTGAAATAATAAAAGATGGACTTACCCTTACAGGTAAATATATTTTTATTGATGATAACGGTGATAATGAAGCGGATACAAGCTTTAAATGGTATAAAAAATCCCTGACCGATGATGATTTTGTATTGGTTGACGGTGCTGTCGGAAAAACTTATGAGATAACTGAAGAAGATGTTGACAGTGAAATTATATTTGCTGTCTGCCCAAAATCCGATAATGAGCCAAATTCTGATACAGAATATAAAAGTGAACCTTTTCTTATGCCGTCAAAACCACAGATTACTTCAGAGGTAAAACTCGAAGGCACAACAGGGATTGACAGTGAAATAAAGGTTGTGTATGAGTATTTTGATGCAAACGGCGATGAAGAAGAAGGAACTGTTTTTGAATGGTACAGGACCGATAAAGATGATAAAAATGAGAGAAAAATAGAAAATGCAGATACAGACACATACAAAATGGGAGAAGAAGACACAGACTGTTATATATTCTGCCGTGTAACACCGAAAAATAATGGTGATTTCGGAGTTGGCAAAGCATATGAAAGTAACCATATGCTTGGATTATTTTCACCGGTGGCTGAAAACGTACAGATAACAGGTACAGTGGCACAGGGAAGGACAGTAGGAGCGTCTTTTAAGTTTTCAGACAAGAACAACGATAAGGAGGGTACCGCGAAATATGAGTGGTATGTGGGCTCAAGGCTTGTATCGGAAGATGCGGGATACAAAATACCTTCCGATGCCGAAGGAACA
>CASFSH010000339.1 GCA_949297205.1 uncultured Bacillota bacterium
TTCTTCCATCCACTCGGAAAAATTGTAAAACACCGTTTGGTGTATTAATACCTCCTGCCTGAACATCATACCATTTGTCCGCCTCTATAAAATCATTCGGTATTTCCGTTAATGTCTTTCCTATTCTCTGCCATTCTATTATATCGTGTTTAAAAACTATTAAATAACCTCTCTCGTCAGATGTTAATTTTATATCAAATCCCTGATAATCACTTGCAGCAGATCCAAGAGGCGCAAGCTTCATTTTAAAACAAAGTACTGAATTAGTATTTTTTATTGCCGTTTTTGCATCAGCTCTTTCTCCCGATGACGAAAATGTCAAAACACCGCTGCTGTCAACTTCAATATTTCCGCCGGTAATCTCCCATTTTGCATTTTCATCATAAATGCCATCTATATTTTCATAATGTAATTTCATATAAAACGGTGATTTTTTTACCATAAAATAAATTTCTTCTTCCGCTTTATCAATTTCTTCCTGAGTGTTTGCACTCTTATATACATTTTGTACTTCTTCAAGTTTTTCAAATGCACTATCTACAAAATCAGAGTCAAATTCATAATCAGGATCTTTTAAATCCTTATTGCAGAATTCTTCAAAAGAAGTAATGGCAATCCTTAGATTTTCCTTTGATAAAGTGTCGCGTACAGCTGTTTTAAATGCATACGGTCCGCCTATTGAGTCTATTTCAAATTGGTTTTGTCTTACAATGCTCTTTGCAATTACTTTCCAGTAATACACACAATCATTTGCAAACCCATCAAGTGTAATCTGATTAAAATTACCGTTTTCTCTGACTTCTTTATCTGCAACAACATTTTCAAGACCGGGGTCGGTTGCAACAATTATTCTGTAAAAACTCGCTCCCTTTACAGGATCCCATGAAAAAGTAATGCTTGAAGCGTTAAGATTTTTCTGACCATTTGCGGGATATTTTAAATGTGATCCCGTTTTTGGGACTTCCAATAAGTATTCAGCATCTTTTGTTAATCCTGTTTTTTCTACGTCAATTTCAAGAAGTTCCGGATATTCCTTTGCCGGCTCACTGTCCGGTCTTATATTATAATTAAGATTTTCGACATCAACAAATATATCATTTGAATAATCATAATATGGGTTTACGGCACTTTGACCGTTTACTCCCTCAATTGATATGGTTTCTCCGTTTCTTTCCATTGTTTTTGCACCGTATTCAAGCAATTCCCCAAAATCATTTATCGCCGTACTTCCGATACCGACATTTCCATAATAAATACTGTCCCAGCATACATTATAGAATTGCTTATCTCTTTCCAGCCAATCAAACATCTGCGGATATGCCTTTTTATATACATCTTCATTCCGCATTAAAAGATCTTTTGCCTCTGTCCAGTTAAGTCCTCCGTAATAAATTGTATCGCCGTAACTCTTTCTTGAACCTACACTTCCTGATTTTGCACAATTAACAGCTACATTGTACATATATCTTGTATTCATACCGGGAGCCTGAATACATGGTTCATGCATATTTACACAGAGATTATGATGCCAATATGCCCCGGCATAAGCATCGTCATTATAAAG
>CASFSH010000340.1 GCA_949297205.1 uncultured Bacillota bacterium
AATTTGTTGATTTTGGAAATCTTGATATAAAAACAAACGGAGGAAAAATAAAATTCTGTTTCGGAACACCTGGACAATATGGTGTTGCAAATCCCGGCATTTTAATTGATGATGTCAATATAGTATCTATGACAGCAGTTCCTGAAATTTTATCAACAAATATTTCTGATAATGCAGAGTTGTCTGCTCTTGATAATATTGATTTTAAATTTTCACAGCCTGTAAACTGTGCAGAAGGTGCATTTGTTATTGCTAAAGGTGGAACACCAATTGAAACAAGCACATTGATATCAAAGGATGGATACAATGTATCTGTTCAGCCTGTAGGTGCTTTTGAGCCTGAATCAACATATACACTTACAATTGATAATTCAAAAATAACAAGCTCTGGTTTAGCTCTTGTGAACGATAAAACAACCTACACCTTTACAACAGATTCAACCGATGTTAAAGATGTATTGGGTGAGGAATATGTGCTTGTTAATTCACAGTTTGATATGGTTGGAAACAACAGATATACAGTTGTGAACGGTACTGTTACAGCAGAAGGCTCAAAGATGACTATCGTACCGACAGCTGAAAGCGACGGTTTCGAGAACATAGGCAAGAAATATGGATATAACATGATTAGATTTGCAGCAGATGATACCTTTAAGGTTTGGGATTCCAATAATGCTCCAGACTCATATATTATTGAAATGGATATTTCTAAAAATACAATAAAAGCAGAAGGTTCAGAAGAAACACCGATTTATGACAGCTTTAAGATTATTGGTGAGAGTGAAATCGGAACAAAAGGTGTATGGTCATATGTAGGAAGTGACGATGCACACCGCTTGGGTATAATCGGAGCAGCATATGATACAGCCGATACATCTACATTGAAAACAGTCGTTGCCAGCAATACAACCTACGAAGACAGAGGTGATACTCAAGTTCCTGTAAAGCATGAGACTATTGATGATTATGGTTCTCTTCATATCAGGGTTATCGCTGACATAAATGAGGAAGATAACACTTTGACGCAGACAATGTATGTTATTAGCAATGACGGAGAAGTAATTGGTGAATATACAATTGCTGACACAGTTCTTGCAACAGGAAATCAAAATGGAACACCGGAAACAGATAATGAAGGCAAGTATATTTCCGAGGTTGTATTTAATACAAATCCCGTAATTGGTGACGTACTTTTGGACGGAAGCACAATTACTCTTAACAATGTAAGCATTTATGCAGTTAAGAAGGCTTCTGAAGAACAGCCGGCAGATTTCGCTGTAAATGATATAGCAGTTAGTGATACTGCAATTGCAGGAAAGACAATTACTGTTTCTTATACACTTACAAACAATAATAAGGCTGACCCGCAAAGCTATGTAACAACTGCGGCTGTATATGACAGCACAACAAATAAGCTTCTTGCTGTTGATATTGCGGATGCAGGTACGGTAGCAAAGGGTGATACAACATCAACTATTACAAATACACTTGATTTAACTGAACTATCAACAGATGGAAGTTACACTCTTAAGTTGTTTGTATGGGACGGCTTTAGTGCAGCTATGCCTCTCACAGAGGTGGTGTATCCATTAGAACAATAAATTAAAAACAGGCTGAAAAATCATCCACACATTCACACATTTACACAGCCATCGGTTTACCCCTACTGATGGCTGTGTACAACAGCCTGTAAAATAGTAGGTAAAATCAAAGTAATAAAAAGGATTTATTATTTTGATTTTACTTATTAGTAATTTATAAAAAGGAGCGAAAAAAGATGAGAAAGATTGTCGCATTATTATTAAATTTTGTTATGCTTACTGCAATTTTTCCTATGTCTGCAGTATATGCATATAGCGGCGAGATTGTAATTGATTCAACAGAGGTGAAAAAAGGAACGGTAACGGTAGAGGGACATTTAACCTCAGGCTTGGGCTGGCGTGATGTAACAATTACAGTTGTTGAGAACGGGACCCCGCTTACTGAGCTTGCAGAAAATCCGGCGGCACTTCAGAATATGATGCAGGTAAAAACAAGCTATGACGGGAATTTTGAGTATAGCTTTGATATTAATTATCAGAGCAATACTGATGTTGAGGAGTATGTGGTTTATGCTTCGGCAAAGAAACAGGAGACAAGTGTAAATATCAGCACTGTAAGCCGTGAGGCTTGGGATTATATTGCGGATAATTCGGTTATTCTTCAGCAGGGAAATAAAATTGCTAAGGTCTATTCTGAAATGCTCAAGGCTGACAATGCACCGATAAAAAATGAAAACGAAATATATATCGATGCAAAAATTGCGGAAAAAATAAGCACAGGGCTTAATGTAACTATGCTAAACAATAACGAATATGTTGCTATAAGTCAGCTTGAAGAAAAGAAAAATATTTATTATGGTGGTGATATAATAATAATCAGCAATGTAGAATTGTCGTCAGACCCTGATGCTATGTCAGCAATTCTGGGTATTTATGTTTCTCAAACAGGTGACGATGCTAATGATGGAGCCTTTTTATCGCCTGTTAGAACCATAGATAAGGCTTTAGAACTTGCAGATACAGTATATTTTGATGAAAATGTAAAGTATGTATGGCTGATGGATAACGAGTATCACATCAATGAAACAATCAATATTTCTGATAAGAACAATATAATAATTAGTCCCTACGGTGAAGAAAAAACAAAGCTTAACGGTGAAATTAAGCTTGACAAAGAGGATTTTGTAAAAGCAGAGGGAGAAATACTGTCAGTAGTTTCCTCGTCTGTTGCAGGCAAGCTCGTTCAGCTTGATTTGTCAGAATATCTCAGTGAAGTTAAAAATATATCGGATTTTGATGTGTATTACCGTTTGTATGAGGACGGAGAACAGCAAATGCTTTCAAGGTATCCAAATGCTGAGTTTACAAAGGCAGAAAAAGCAGGAGAAACTATTGCGGACGGGTATCGTATTCAGGGGAATAACAGAGCAGCTGGTTGGAACTATGACAGAGATAATATAATGATTACTGGATTTCTGCGTAATACTTACTTTTTCTACCAATATCCCATGGATCTCAGAGATGAAGGAATATTCTATCCGATAGATGGAGAAGGTATATTAGCTGAGAAAAATGTAGATATAAGCGGTAAAATTTTTGTGGTGCATAATGTGGCTGAGGAAATTGATATTCCAGGTGAGTGGTATATAGACGCAGAAAAGAAAATGCTCTATTATTACCCTGTGGGAAATCTGGAAAATGTATCCCTTAGCGTGTTTGATAAGGAAATTGTTAAAATAGAAAACTCTGCAGGAATTGAGCTGAGAGACGTTGACATTATGGGCAGCAATGCAAATGGAGTCATCATTACAGACAGTGACGGAATTGTTCTTGATTCTGTTAAGCTTCACTCAATCGGTAAAACGGCGGTAAGAATGACGGATAGCACAAATTCAAGTGTTATAAATTCAGAAATTTATGATATCGTAGGAGGCGGAGTTTACATCAACTGTGGTGATAGGGTTACACTGACTCAGGGAAACTGCAGTGTTGAGAATTGTCACATATATTCATTTGCACAGGAAAGAACAAATTGTCCTGCAGTATATTTGTTAGGTGTTGCAAATCATATGAAGAATAATGTTGTTTATGATTCAATGAGCCAGGGTGTATTCTTTACAGGCAATGACTGTATAATCGAAAACAATGAAATATATGACGTTATGCGTAATGTCTATGACGGCGGTGCTATATATGGGTCAACCCAGCATGAAAGACTTGGAAACAAGGTTACACAGAACTATATACATGATATAAATAAATATTACGATAACTGGTATGGCGGAATATATGCTCTTTATATGGACGATATGTCTAATGGCGTTGAAGCAACAAAGAATATCGTGACCGATGCAGGCAGTGCAGGACTTTACGGCGGCGGACGAGATAATAAAATATCAAATAATATTTTTCTGGATAATCATATGTCAGGCTATGATTTAAGAGGGATTTTCGACGGCTGGATGAGAGCTAACCGAGGTGGTTCTTTCACAATCGAAATGCTTGATGATGAAAATTATGATGAGAAAAAGTGGAAGGAGCACTACCCTGTTGTCTGGGAAAGACTTCTCAATGATTATTACAAGGAATGGGAGTATCTTGACGCTAAAGAGGAAGCAGAGAAAAACGGTACAGAATGTACGGTTGAAGAATTTGACTTCGGTATTCCGAGAAATGTTGAAATAACAGACAATCTTGTTATCAGCAGGCAAAATCGAATAAGTATGAATTCCGTTCCGATGTATTGGGATATTATGAAAAACGGCAATGTATACGGCAATACATATCAGAATAATCTTTCGGTTATGACACAGTCAAACCAGAATATGTCGTTGAGCAGTGAACAAAATCACAATCTCGGCGGTTCAATGAGATATGAAATTAAGAATATAAGTAATACCACAGTAAAGCATGAACTGACGGAAATTGCTCCTATGGGTGAAATATATCGTGTAAGTGCATGGATTTATGCCGAAAATGTCGATGAGATTGCAAAGGCAGAAATTTCGGTTGACAATAATCCAAAAAAAGAGTATGCAAATCATAATTATCCATATTTTATAGAAATGAGCGGAGAGAAAACACTTCGTGAAGGTGAGTGGACAGAAGTTTACGGATACTGGATTGCAAATGATAACGGAAATTCGGTAGTTATAAACTTCCCTGAATGTAGCGTGGGAGATGTTTTCTACATAGACGATGTTAAGCTTGAGAAAATGTATTACAGTGATTTGGAGCTGATGTCTCCAACTCTGAATGATTACAAAGATGGAGAATATTTATATGCTCCAAATGTCATTGATTTATCAGAGACAAAACAACTGATAAAAATAGGTGAGAGCACGGATATAATTGCTAAGAATGTAAGTGTGGTTACAAATGACGTAAACTCAGATGGAATAATTACGAATGAAGAGGTCAGATATGAGACGTCTGACGTTGTTGGATTGACCTATACCTCAAGTAATACAGATGTCGCAGTTGTTGAAAATGGAAAAATAACCGCTGTAACAGCAGGATATGCTGTTATAACAGCTAATGACGGAACGAATGAGGGAAAAATATTTGTAGTGTGCTTTGACGATAAACAAAAACGCAATGAACTGGATAAAGCGCCAAGCTATGTTAAGGATAAGGACCCAATGCATGGCGGAGAGGTTTTAAGAGCATATTCATCGACTGAGTATGATTTTGAAATCAAAGTAGAAGAAGGAGCAATAGCAAACTATTGGTACTATGATACTGGTATAAAGTCAAGTGATTTTTATGCTCGAGCAATTGTAGAGTTGGATTTTGGGGAAAATTCTGCAACCATGAGTTTTATAAACCAGTATAATAATGGTCAACTTTATTACGGGTTTAACGCCAATGATTACAATACTCATGCGAGACGTGAAAGAAGTGCTGGTTGGCATCAGTTCAGTGCAGTTATAGTAAAGGATGCCGAAAAGGGAACAGGAGTGGAATTGTATCGAAACGGAAGTTATGCCTTTACATGTTGGGGACTAAACGAAACGGATAACATCACATTTAAGGTGAACAGTGATTCGACTGGTGCGTATTACCCAATTTACTTTAAACAAGTATTTGCTGTTTCTGCTAACGAGGGAGAGTCAAATGATACTCCAGAAACACCACAGAGCATTACAGTTGATGATTTTAACGGTGA
>CASFSH010000341.1 GCA_949297205.1 uncultured Bacillota bacterium
CAGCTTTTTTAGAATCTTTCCATAAAATACTTGCACAGCCTTCCGGGGAAATGACGGAATAAACGGAATTTTCAAGCATTACAATTTTATCTGCTACACTTAAAGCAAGTGCACCGCCGCTTCCGCCTTCGCCGATAACGACCGAAACAATAGGAGTTTTTAATGTCATCATTTCCATTAAATTTTCGGCAATTGCCTGTCCCTGACCTCTTTCTTCAGCACCTATTCCACAGTTTGCTCCGGAGCTCCCGATAAAGCATATAACCGGTCTTTTAAACTTCTCAGCCTGTTTCATCAGGCGCAATGCCTTTCTATACCCTTCAGGCTTAGGGCAGCCGAAACTACGGCTCATACGCTCCTGAATGGTATCTCCTCTTTCCATTGCTATAAGGGTAACAGGCATATTATCAATAAATCCAACACCGCCTACAATTGCAGGATCATCTGCAAATCTTCTGTCTCCGTGAAGTTCAATAAAACTATCTGTAAGATTTTCTATATAAAACTTTCCTGAAGGTCTTTGTGAACTTCTTGCTGCTTGTACTCTTTCATATGCATTCATTTATTTTCCCCCCTGACAATGTATTTTTAATAAGGATACTATACAATCCTTAAGTTCGGCTCTTTCTTTTATTATATCTGCAAATCCATGTTTTAAAATAAATTCCGAACGCTGAAAACCATCAGGAAGTTTTTCACCTGTAGTTTGTTCAATAACACGTGCACCGGCAAAACCAACAAGTGCATGAGGTTCAGCTATAATTATATCACCCTCCATTGCAAAGCTGGCAGTTACTCCTCCTGTTGTAGGATCTGTAAGTACAGTTATGTATAAAAGTCCGGCGTCGCTGTGTTTTTTTACTGCACCACTTACTTTAGCCATCTGCATAAGAGAAAAAATACCTTCTTGCATTCTTGCGCCCCCTGATGTAGTAAAACCTACAACAGGCAGTTTTTTTTCTGTAGCATACTCAAACAGTCTTGTAATTTTTTCCCCAACAACACTTCCCATACTTCCCATCATAAATGTTGAATCCATTACAAATACAGCGGTTTTAACCCCACCGATTTTACAGGTACCGCAGGTTACAGCTTCTTTTTTACTATTTGTTTCAAGTGCTTTTGAAAGTTTTTCATCATATCCCGGGAAATTCAACCTGTTATTGCTCTGCATATTATTATCCATTTCTTTAAAATTTCCGTTATCTGCTATGAAATCAATTCTTTCATCTGCATTCATTCTGAAATATGTACCACATTCCGGACATACCATATATGATTTGTAAAGCTCCTTAGCAGGAAATTCTTTACCGCATTTTTTACACTTTTTTGGTTCGTTTGATGAACTTTTAAAAAGATTTTTTATATTATTCAGCATCTTTATGCTCCTTCTTATCCTTTACAATTGCAAAAGAAAATTCTCCCTGTACACACAATTTCCCGTTTACATAGCCTTTTCCCTTTGCAAATATAAAAGGCAACATTTTTTTTACAATTTCACATTCAGTTTCAAACACATCCCCGGGTAAAACGCTGTTTTTAAATTTAACATTATTCAATCCGGTAAAAAGCGGAAGTGCATCGTTGCAAGCATCAGATGTAAGACATACACATGCCGTCTGAGCTATTATCTCACATAAAATTACGCCGGGTACAACAGGTTTTCCCGGGAAATGACCTTTTAAAAACCATTCGTCACCGGTACTATGTTTTTTTCCTCGTCCCACACCGTTCTCATCCAAATACGCTTCATCAATTAATAGCATATTGTCACGATGAGGTATTATTTTTTCTATTTCGGACTTATTCATAGTTTTAATTGACCTTTCTGAAAGCAACACATGCATTATGACCGCCAAATCCAAGAGATGATGACAGTGCCGCTGTTATATTCTTTTTAACCGCCGTGTTTGGTGTATAATTAAGATCACATTCAGGATCTTTTTCTTTATATCCAATTGTTGGAGGAATAAAAGAATTATATAATGCCAAAACAGATGCAATAGCTTCTGCTGCACCGGCAGCTCCAAGCATATGTCCGGTCATTGATTTTGTAGAACTAATGGAAATATCATATGCTCTGTCTCCAAATGCCTTTTTAATTGCAAGCGTCTCTGTTTTATCGTTGAGAGGTGTACTTGTACCATGAGCATTTATATATATTTCATCATCATCAGTAATATTTACTGCTGCGTCTTTAAATGCTTTTGAAGAACCGGCCGCTTCAGGATCAGGTGCTGTAATATGATGTGCATCACAAGTTGAACCATAACCGATTACTTCTGCATAAATTTTTGCTCCGCGAGCAACAGCATGTTCATACTCTTCAAGAATAAGGGCTCCCGCACCTTCTCCAATTACAAATCCACTTCTTCTTGCATCAAATGGTATTGATGCATTTTCGGGATCATTTGATTCGGTAAGAGCCATACAATTTGTAAAACCTGCAACAGCCATCTCATTGACCGAAGCCTCCGAACCCCCTGCAATTATAGCGTCTGCATATCCGGCAGCTATTGCTCTGTATGCCTCACCAACAGCAGTAGATCCAGTAGCACAGGCAGTACTTACGGAAATACAAGGCCCTTTAGCATTATATGCGATTGCAATTTCTCCGGCAGCCATATTCGAAATCATTTTTGGAATAAACATTGGTGAAACTCTTTTATTTCCACGCTGCAAAAGATTGTTATGTTCTTTTATCATGGTAGTAAAACCACCTATACCTGAACCATAATATACTCCCAATCTTTCCGGATCAATATTATCCAAAATATTGCTGTCTTTAACAGCCTGAAAAGCCGATGCCAAAGCGTATTGAACAAATAAATCTGTTTTTCTTGCAGTGCTTCTGTCCATAAACTGAGAAGGATCAAAATCTTTAACTTCAGCAGCAATTTTTACGGTATATTCCGTAGTATCGAACTGTGTGATAAATCCAATACCGTTTTTTCCGTTTAATAATGAATTGTAAAAATCTTCTATACTGTTACCTATGGGTGAAATAATGCCCATTCCGGTTACAACTACTCTTTTCATATATTTCCTGCCTTTCTGACCGATAACAAAGCAAAACTTTTATATTGTAAGTCCGCCGTCAACTCTTATTACCTGTCCTGTTATATAATCATTGTTACATAAAAATGCCGCAACAGATGCAATTTCTTCCGCCTTGCCTATTCTTTTTAATGGAATTCTATCAAGCAAATCACTGTTTTGTGCAAGATCCTTTGTCATATCCGTTTCAATAAAACCGGGAGCAATTGCGTTACAACATATATTTCTTGATGCAAGTTCTTTTGC
The DNA here is from genome assembly GCA_949297205.1 of uncultured Bacillota bacterium. GTDB lineage: Bacteria > Bacillota > Clostridia > UBA1381 > UBA1381 > RGIG1988. The sequence goes on from CASFSH010000341.1 coordinate 3,304, forward strand.
TGTAGATTTTGTAAAACCGATAATTCCGGCTTTTGATGCAGAATAATTTGTTTGTCCTGCATTTCCGTCAAGTGCTACAATAGAGGATATATTAATTATTTTTCCGCTGCGCTGTTTTGTGAATATGCGGCAGCAATTTTTTGTCATATTAAATACTCCTCCAAGATTAACCGATATTACATCATTAAAATCATCACTGTTCATTGTAAGCAACAATTTATCTTTTGTAATTCCCGCATTATTTACAAGAACATCAATTCTTTCAAAATCTTTTACTATTTCTTTTATTACTTCAGAACATTCATTAAAATCGGCAACATTACATTTATATGCCTTTGCTTTTGAAGCAGATAATTTTGTACATTCTTCAACAGTTTCGGCAGCTTTATCTGCACTTCCATTATATATTACAGCAATCTGCGCACCCTGTGATGCAAGCTCTACTGCAATTGCCTTACCTATGCCACGGGATGCACCCGTAACAATACATACCTTATCTTTAAGCATCTGCTTTCACCGCCTCAGCTGTATTTATAATATCTTCATATTCTTCACAGCTATATATTTTACAACCCGGAATAATTCTTTTTATTAAACCGGAAAGAGTTTTTCCTGTCCCCGTTTCAATAAATGTATCCACACCGTCTTCAGCCATATTTAAAATTGTATCACACCATTTCACTGGGCTTTTCATCTGTATTTCCAAAGCAGAAGCAATATCACCGCTATATGGTTTTGCACTTGAATTGGCGTATACCGGAATTGACGGTTGATTAAATGTATAACCTTTAAGTTCTGATTTGAATTTACTTGCAGCTTCATTCATAAAAGGAGAATGAAAAGCACCGCTTACCGGTAAATCCATAACACGGCATGAATGTTTTAGCATTTCTTCCTTAAATAATTCTATTTCATCAGCCATTCCTGAAACAACTGTCTGAAGCTGTGAGTTATAATTTACAGGATATACATTTTCAAATTTTGAACATACCTCTTCTATTTCTTTACTCTCACATTTAATAACAGCCGCCATTTTTGTATTTACTGCTTCTGAAGCTTCCTGCATGAAAGCTCCTCTTTTTAAAACCATTTTAAAACCGTCTTCTGCCGAAAAAGCACCGGCAAATGCCAAAGCTGATAACTCTCCCAAGGAAAATCCAGCAACAACATCAGGCTTTATTCCCTTTTCCAAAAGTGTAAGTGCTGCAGTAAGATTAGCAAGATATAAACAAGGTTGTGTGTTTTTTGTCTGTTTTAACTGTTCCGGCGTACCGTTAAATGACATTTCAAGAATACCCGAATTAATTGATTCCGCCATATCATAAATTTCTTTTGCTGTTTTACTGTTTTCGTAAAGAGATTTACCCATTCCGGGATGCTGAGCTCCTTGTCCCGGAAAAACAAATGCTATTTTACCCACTGTTTACTTCCTCCCTTTAATATTTCTTCTGCCTGAGACATGATGGATTTTACAATTTCTGCTGCCGGTTCGGTATGAGTTAGCATTCCGGCAACCTGACCTGCAAGGAAACAACCTTCTTTTTCATTTCCTTCGGCAACTGCTTTATATAATGCTCCTACAGCAGACTGTTCCAAATCCTCATCGCTTATCGATGAATACTCTGCTTTTGAATAATTTCTTGAAAATGGTGTTTTTATGCTTCGTACAGGATGTCCTAATCTTTTTCCTGTTACAACAGTGGAAATATCACTTGCCTTAAATATCAATTTTTTATAATTTTCATGAATCAAACATTCATCAGCAACAAGAAAACGTGTCCCTATTTGCACACCTTCAGCTCCCAGCATAAAGCTTGCGGCAACACCTCTTCCATCAGCAATACCGCCTGCAGCAATTACAGGAATATTAACATTATCACAAACCTGAGGAATAAGTGCCATAGTAGTCATCTCGCCTACATGACCCCCGGATTCACAACCCTCTGCTACTATTGCACAAGCCCCTGCCTGCTCAACTTTACGTGCCATTGCAACAGACGCAATAACAGGTATTACTTTCACCCCTGCTTTATTCCACATATCCATAAATTTTGCAGGATTACCCGCACCTGTTGTAACAACAGGAACACCTTCATCAACTATGATTTGTGCTGTTTTTTCAATATCCGGGCTTTGAAGCATTATATTAACACCAAATGGTTTATCAGTTATCTTTCTTATTTTATCAATTTCTTTTTTAAGAAACTCCGGATCCCTGTTTACCGATGTAATAATACCAAATCCACCTGCTACAGAAACTGCCCCCGCAAGATCGGCATCCGAAATATGTGCAATCCCACCCTGAATCAATGGATATTCAATTCCAAGTAATTCCGTAATTTTCGTCTTTATCATTTTCCGATACCTCCACTGCATTGCATTAAGTAATCTATAATAAAAATAAACTTTGCAGTAATT
>CASFSH010000342.1 GCA_949297205.1 uncultured Bacillota bacterium
ACCGCTTTCGATTATCTTGATGAAAGTGATGAATGTGATTTTATTGATGTACCAAAAGACGATTGGAGTTATCCTTACATTGCATCAGCATTCAAAAGCGGATTGGTAAACGGTGAAAGTGACGACTTTTTCGGAGCACAAGACAGTATATCACGAGAAGATGCTGCAGTAATCCTGTATAGATTATATACTAAAACCAAACAGGCGCCTGTATCGAACGCAACATTTGAAGACAGCAGTTATATATCCTATTATGCTAAAGAAGCTGTTTTCGCTATGGCTCAGCTTGGCATAATAAACGGATACGATAATATGTTTTATCCAAAAAAAGAATTAACACGCGCAGAATGTGCGAAGTTAATCTATGAGGTATATAAAATACTTGTAGGATAATTAAAAGGGGGTAAAATTGTGAAAACAAAAATTTCAGCTTTACTGTCATTAATATTGTTTTTAAATTTAATACTTTCATTTTCTGTATCTGCTGAGAGTACATATTACACTCTTGATACTGTTGAGAAAGTATTGACCATAACATCAGATGTTCCTGATTTTGAAGATTTCCGCGACACGCCATGGTTTATGCAAAGATATGAAGTAAGAAATATTTTGGTTAAAGACGGCGTCACAAGTATTGGAAAGAATGCATTTAAAGATATGTATAATGTGAAAAATGTTCAGCTTCCTGATGGGTTGACATCAATTGAAGAAAATGCCTTTGATGGAAATGTCAGACTTGCAGCTATTGTTATTCCTGACAGTGTCAGTCGGATTGCAGATTCAGCATTCGATAAAACATTGACAGCAGTATGTGTTGGAACACAGTCACCCTTTGCAAATCAACCGGAATATAAAACATATGTTGATGGAAAAGAGGGAGATGTATTGCTTGATAATGATAGAAACAACGATACAAGTATTTCCCCGGGCCCTTTAAGCTGGGCTGTGTATGACGGCGAAATATTAGTTATAAGCGGAAATACAGACATGCTTAACCAATTTTATAATACAACAGTTCCATGGAAGGATTACAGAACGACACTAACAACCGTCTTGATAGAATACGGGGTTTTAAGAACAAGTACGCACTTATTCTGTAATGTAAGTGTAGGAGAAACAATTCCGTCAGGGCAATATGCTTATCCTAATATTAAGACCTATATTATGCCCGATACTTCAAGATTGGTAAGAAATGTGGAATTAGACGGAATAAGTCCGACCTCTTTAACAAGAATAGATTTTCCTTACGGACATACTACAAATAATATGGGATTTAATTCCTGGGTAACCAATGTAGGAACATTTGAGAATTTGCAGGAACTGTTTATATCAAAAAGAACATCACTTACAGACGGTTCTGTATTCAGGGGTATCATAAATCTTAACAAGCTTGTTTTTGAAGAAGGCTTTGACGGACTGAAGTCTTCAAAAAATTTTTCGCAGACATTGACGGTTAATGAAATAATGTTACCAAAATCTGTAACAACCGTAACAGATAACACATTCAGCAATGCAAAAATTTCCAATCTTATATTATTAAATCCGACAACAGAAATTACTGCAAATGCATTTAAAAACAGAAATACGTCTGAAGTAATGAATGTTTATTGTGAAGAGAACTCTGATGTTAAAAACTGGGCATCTGCGCAAACAAATGTGAATGTAGTTGAATTTGACCGATATTTAACTCATGCAAATACATCTTGGCTTCTAAATGGAAATACACAGGAATATATTGCTAATGCAAATAGAAATGCTGATGTAAACGTTTCTGACTTGTCAGTTGTTTCGGGTGAAGTTGTACAAAATGATACAATTAAGGTATCGTATAATTTTTCGGGCGGACATAATTTCTCAAAGATGATACTTGCATATAAGGATGGTAATGAATACAAAGAAATTAAAAATGTTGTAGGGGTAAACGAAATTGAGTTAAAGCTAACTGATGCATATTTAGGAAAAGAATTATATGCTGCAGTTTTACCGATGAATACATTGGGCGAATGCGGAGATATTCAAATTCTGAATATCGGAACAGTAAATTTGGAAATTGTTTGTACTCCGAATTTATCTATATCAGAAGGTTTAATAAATGCATATGTTACAGCAACTTTCAGTAAGGGCGCACAAAGAGATATGCTCGGCGTTGTCTGTCAGTTTGATGAAAACAACGAAATGATTGGATATACAACTGCAACACAGCAATTTTTACAAGGCATACAAAATACATTGACTTTTGAAGACCCGATAGCTCTTTTGCCGAACACAAAAAATATTAAGTTGTTTATTTGGGATGGAACAAGCATTGAAAACAACACAATGCAGCCATTGTGGGATTATCAGAGCTTAGACATTACAAACCAATAAAAGGAGGAAACTAATATGAAAAAGCAAATCAGTTTGATTTTGGTTATCGTTATTTTAGTAACCTCTGTATCATTTGTAAGCGCTTCTGAAACAATTAAAGAAGAAAACAGAGGCATATTGGAAGCATTGAACATTATTGATGACAGCTTATTTACAGCTAACGGCACAACAAGAGAAAATTTTGCACACATAATGCTGCGTTTTATGAATATGCCGGATGAAGGTGTATGCACTGAAACAAGATTTATAGATGTTAAT
>CASFSH010000343.1 GCA_949297205.1 uncultured Bacillota bacterium
AGAATTGCATCCTTCTTCATCAATGCTATACGTTCCTTATTTATAAGACCTTTCGTCTGTTCATTCAAAGGTGTATGGAGTGTTATAATATCTGCTCTGCTGCATAATTCGTCTATTCCGACACATCCATAATCTTCTGTGGGTGTTCTCTTGTATGCAATTATATTGCAGCCCATTGCCTGCGCTGCCGCAGCAACCTTTCGTCCAATATTACCCAATCCGACAATACCCCAGGTTTTCCCTGATATTTCATGAAATACAGGCTTCAGGCAGTTAAATATTCCGCTTTTTGTATATTGATTCGATTTTACATATTGATTATATTGCATAAGATTTGTTGATAATGCAAGTGCCATTGATACGGTTACCTGTACAACACTGTCTGTTGAATATCCTGCCACATTGCATACCGCTATGCCGTGTTCCTTGCAATATTCTGTATCTACATTATCAAATCCCGTTGCAGTTATGCATATCAATTTCAAATTCTTTGCATATTTCAGGTTGCTTTCATTAAGCTTTACCTTATTGAGAATCAACACTTCTTTGTCCTTTATTCTGTCGATAACGTCTTCTGCATAAGTAAGCTGATGTATTGTAACGTCACCCAAATTTTCTATTGACTCCAGGTTAAGATCATCGCCCAGTGTTCCCACATCAAGTATACCTATTTTCATATTCCATACACCCCTTTTTACATTTATTTTCATATACCTATGCTCTGTTTCTTGCTTTTGCTCTGAGATCGGCTTTTAGTATTTTCTTTCTCATTCTTAAATGCTTCGGAGTAACTTCAAGCAACTCATCATCCGAAATAAATTCAAGACATTGTTCAAGACTCATATCCTTGGGAGGTACAAGCTTCAAAGCGTCATCCGAACCGGAGGCTCTTGTATTGGTAACATGTTTTTTCTTACATACGTTAACAACAATATCCTCAAGTCTTGCGTTTTCTCCTACAATCATTCCCTCATAAACATCTACTCCGGGGCCTATGAAAAGAGTTCCTCTCTCCTGTGCATTGAATAAACCGTAAGTAATTGATACGCCGTTTTCCCATGCAATAAGAGTGCCTCTCGAACGAGTTTGAAATTCGCCTTTATATGGTTCGTATCCTTCAAGAATGCTGTTTAAAACACCTGTTCCTTTTGTTGCTGTCAGCAATTCGCTTCTGTAGCCGATAAGGCCTCTTGAAGGTATTAAAAATTCAAGCCTTGTATAATTCTGTGCAGTGGGAGACATATTCACCATCTGACCCATTCTTTTTATTACTCCGTCCATAACCGTTCCTGTATATTCTTCAGGCACATCAATTGTAAGTCTTTCTACAGGCTCGCATTTCACACCGTCAATTTGCTTATATATTACCACAGGATTGGAAACCTGAAATTCATAACCTTCACGGCGCATATTCTCAATCAGTACAGACAAATGCAGTTCTCCTCTTCCCGACACAACAAATGATTCTGTGGAATCCGTTTCACTGACTCTTAATGCTATATTTGAATCAAGTTCTCTGAAAAGCCTTTCTCTCAAATGTCTTGAAGTTACAAACTTCCCGTCTCTGCCGGCAAAAGGACTGTCGTTAACACTGAAAGTCATTGATAATACAGGGTCATCTATTTTAACAAACGGAAGTGCTTCCGGATATTCGGTGTCACAAATTGTTTCTCCTATATTTATGTCGGTAATTCCCGATATTGCAACCACATCTCCGGCACCTGCTTCTTCAACCACTGTTTTCCCCAGTCCCTCAAACATATATAATTTAGTTGCTTTGCTTCTTGTTACTTTTCCGTCCGATCTGCAGATAGAAAGCGGCATTCCCGTTGTTATTTTACCTCTTTGTATCTTACCAACCGCTATTCTTCCGGTATATTCATCATAATCAATATTTGAAACAAGCATTTGGAAAGGTTTATCTTCTTCACAGTCAGGGCATGGAATTTCATTTACGATAAGTTCAAATAATTCCTTCAGGTCTTTGTTGGGCTGTTCAGGATTGTATTCAGCCGTAGCCCATCCGTCACGTCCGGACGCATAAATAACCGGAGTATCAAGCTGTTCTTCGGTAGCACCCAGGTCAATAAACAAATCCAGAACCTCATCAACAACTTCATAAGGTCTTGCATTTGGTCTGTCTACCTTATTGACAACAATAATGGGCTTCAGATTCATCGCAAATGCTTTTGATAAAACAAACCTTGTCTGAGGCATACACCCCTCAAATGCATCAACCAAAAGTAAAACCCCGTCTACCATTTCAAGACCACGCTCAACCTCTCCACCGAAATCGGCATGTCCCGGAGTATCAATTATATTAATCTTAACACCGTTATACCATAATGAAGTATTTTTTGCCAAAATGGTGATACCTCTTTCACGTTCAAGGTCATTTGAATCCATTGCTCTTTCGTCAACCTGTTCATTTTCACGGAATATACCGCTCTGTTTAAGCATGGCGTCAACCAATGTGGTTTTTCCATGGTCAACATGAGCAATTATGGCTATATTTCTTATATTTTTACGGTCTGTCATCGTAAATCCTCTCCAAACTATCAAATTAAATAACTATATTATTTTATCACAAATTTCAACAAATATAAAGATTATTTTCCTATAAAATTAAAGAGCAACCAAATCCTTATTTTGCATATTTTGTACATATGCACCGGCTTTTGACTGCTCTTATTCACTATTTTTTTATTGTTGTACCTATTTTATTCTTTGTTATAAAATAAGATACAAGATTATATTTTACTCTTCCGTTTATTATTGCAACTTCCTGTACACCGTTTTCAACAGAACTGATACAATTTTTAAGCTTAGGAAGCATTCCTCCGCCTATAAATCCGTTTTCAAGCAATTCTCTTCCCTTTTCAAGAGTAATGCTGTTAATAATTGTTTTGTTGTTTGATGTGTCGAGAAGTATACCGTCAACATCAGTAAGAAATACCAAAGTATCTGCCTTTAGCGCTTCCGCAACGGCAAAAGCGGCATCATCCGCATTAACATTTAAGGTGTCTCCGTTCTCCGATGAGGAAACAGGTGAAATTACAGGAATAAATCCATTTTTCATCATCAGCGAAAGTATTTCGGTATTTACTTTTTCAACCTCTCCCACATATCCTATATCTCCGTCCGGAATAACTTTTTTCACGGCAGTAATTAACCCCGCGTCCTTTCCGGAAAGTCCGCAGGCCGCAAGTTTTTCATTTTTTAAACCCTGTACTATCTTTTTGTTTACACCTCCGGACAATACCTGTTCGACAATTTCAATTGCATCTTT
>CASFSH010000344.1 GCA_949297205.1 uncultured Bacillota bacterium
GAGAAATATATCCGGGAGCAGGAAACAGAAGACCAAATCTATGATCAACTGAGTTTCAAGGAATATGAAGATCCGCTTTAACAGAAAAATATGGAAAATATCAAATACTTTGTATAAGTATACACCTCCCCAAAAGCGATGTCCAGTAAAAACATAAATTTTTCAACAAAATAAAAATTTTCTATATTTAATATATAATCGTTCGCAAAATTTGTGTGAATATTATTCTAGGAAATTGTTGTAAATATCTGAAATTATTGGTATTATATAGGTGTATATAAATAGTAAAGAGGTGATTCCAGTGCTTTGAATAAAGCATAATTCAAGCAGAGGGTTAAAAATATTGAGAGAGGATAGTAATAACTTATGAAAAAGCGGAGATTGTCTTGGCTATTGGTCTTTGCAATGATTTTCAATTTGGCTTCTTTCTCGAGTGTTTCTGCCGATTAAAATGCAATTAGTGAGTTGCCCTCGGCTACAGATATTTCACTAGAATTGACTGAAGAAAATACAGTTTCAATTTCCAAAGTTCCCAATAATATTAAAAGTCTTGTTATTGATCCCACAGCAGATAAAATAGTTTTGGATTCCGTGACCGAAGATGAAGCGGAGCTGTTTACCTTACGCACAATAAATTCCGAAACGGGGGAAGGAATAATAAGCGTGCATTCTGTTCCTATAAAATATGTGGACAGCACAGGAAAAATGCAGTTTATTGATACTTCAATGAAACCTATTGCGGCGGCAGAAAGTATTCGAAGCGCATTTATCTATCGTAAGGCCGCAAATAGTTTTCTTGTCGAATTTGGGAATACGGCCTCAAAGGGGATCAATTTCAATAATGCGTTTACAGTGGAAGCAAAGTCCAATATTTTGCAAAGTCGTAAAGCTGGTCCGGAACAAGGCGAAACTGAAAATGGACAAGGGAAAATTTTATATCCAAATGTATTTGGGCCTAATACAAAAGTTGATTATATCAACACTGAAAGTGGCCTAAAAGAGAATATCATCCTCGATAAGTATACGGGACAGAATCGCTTCGAGTTTACATTCCGTTCAGATACACATACTCCTGTCCTCACCCAAAACGGAACAAATATACTTGTCGTTGACAAAAACAACCCAGAAAAAATTGAATACCGTTTTTTGAGTTTGTATGCATATGATTCATATGATCCTGCAAAAGATTCGGAACAGCAGGGGTCTGATTTCAGGCATATGAATGAGGATTTATATTATGAATTAACTGATAATGAAAACGGTACATATACTATTACTGTGGTAGTACCAGAAGAGTATCTTACCCATCCGGAAATTGTGTATCCTGTAACGATAGATCCATCTATAACCAGTGTCAGCAGCAATAGTAATTCACAGGATACGTTTATAGATGCCGGAAGTCCGAATTCATCTAGTAATGGCGATCTTGATTATATTCGTTTTGGAAAGAGGAACGGGTATAAGAATTTCGGTTATCATCGTTTTACCAGTTTACCTTCCTTGCCGTCAGGAGCAAATATCACGTCCGCATATCTGAAGTTCACATTCCGTTCTGGACAAACAACGCCTAGTGCTTCATCGGGGATTAAATTCTGGACTCTTCAGGTTACCGCACACCAATGGTATGAATCTTCTCTTACATGGAATAATCAGCCATATGGTAGTTCTGGGCCGTTCACCTCCTTTACATATAATGGTATTTATTTAAATTATGTTAATGCAAACATTACAGACATAGTGCGGTCTTGGTATAGTGGTTCGCCAAATTATGGTATAGACTTTACTTATAGCAATGAGGATTATAACGATTACAACAGCGTGGTTTCTTCTGAAGGTGAGGCTAATCGCGCACCAGTTTTAACAATTAATTATACTGTTCCGAGCAGTGTAT
>CASFSH010000345.1 GCA_949297205.1 uncultured Bacillota bacterium
ATTTAAGGTTTAAAAAGTCAATTATTTAGTGTCAAAAAACACAAAAAGAACAAAATATGTATTGAAATTTTATAATTTTCATATATAATTGGGCTATATCATTGTTTCTAAATCGGAACAACGACAGATACTACTTCTATATATGAGGAGCGATTTTATGAATGAGCGCATAAGAAAATTAGCAGAAAAAACAATTAATGGAGATATGTATGTTTATCCCGTAAAAACCGAATATGACAGAGAGGATTTATTTTTATCGCCTATTAAAATGTCCGCCAAGCGCGTGTGCGAATATATTTTAAATCAAGAACCGTTGATTGTGGAAGAATCATGTTTTACCGGCTTGCTGAAGTTTGACGGAAGTGTTGAGGGGGATATATTCGGCAGAACCGGACACCGAAACTTTGGAATTGCATATGAAAATTTCTATAACAAACCTGTTGATAATCTTCTAACCTTTGAGTGGCAGCATTCTGCAGGTAACTTTGGTAAGATCATCAATCATGGATTGGTCGGAATAAAGGATGATATTAAAAAGTCAAAGGTAAATCACCAAGATGATATCGAGGCAACAGAATTTCTTGAAACACAAATGGATTTTTGTAATACAGTAATTAAATTTGCACAGAAATGCTCTGATAAGGCAATTGAGGCTGCGAAAAAAACTGAAAATAAAGAGTACAAAGAAAATCTTATAAAACTGTCCGAAGGGCTTAAAAATGTTCCCGAAAATCCTGCGGAAAGCTTTTATGAGGCTGTTCTTTCATTATATGTATGCTACTCATATATTCCGGACAGCATAGGTCTTATTGACAGATACTTATATCCGTATTATAAAAATGACATTGAAAAAGGAGTTTTGACACCGGAAAAAGCTGCCGAATATTTGCAGGAGCTGTTTTTGATGCTTCAGGCAAGAATACATAAGTCTTCTGACAGATTTTACAGAGGAGGCGAATCTCATTTTTGTATCGGCGGTTATCTTGAAAACGGCGAGGACGGTTTTAATGATCTTTCAAGGCTGATTGTTGACAGCTTAATGGAATTGCCTACTTGGATTCCGCAAATTTCGCTCCGTTGGACGGATAAGACCCCGCATGAGGTTTTAAGATATATGATGGACTGCGAAAGAAAAGATCCGAACAAGAGAATTGCTTTTGTAAATGATATTCCGAGAATTAACGGACTCATGAAATATACAGGACTTTCCTATGAAGATTCAGTAAGCTATACAATGATTGGGTGTAACGAGATTGCTCTTCCGGGTGGCATTGTTTTTGGGTTTGATCAAATAAATATCCTTCGATCGGTTGAAAATACTTTTTATAAACGAAGTGAAGATATAATAAGCACTGAAAGCTTTGATGAATTTTTTGACATATATAGGGAAGAGATGTTTAACGACTTGTGGGCAGCGAATAGGATAGGTAAGGGCTTGCAGGATATAAGAAACAGAGATATAAATATTGTCAGCAACATTTTTATAGAAGGATGTATAGAAAAGGCAAAAAGTGTTTCACCAAAAAGTGCACGTTTTCTTGCTGTAGGCGTTCTTATCGGCCTGCCGAATGTGATTGATTCCCTTTCAATAACAAAACAATTTGTATTTGACGAAAAACTTGTTTCTATGTCTGAGCTGGTGGATGCAATTAAAAACAACTGGTCGGGATATGAGGACTTAAGAACTCTTATCATGAAAAAGGGCTGCTTCTTCGGCAATGACGATGACTGCACCAACGAAATAGCCAACAGATTTTTTAAATCCCTTGATGAGTGGAATAATACCGATAACTACCTGGGCAAAAAATGGATGTTCGGAAATCTTGTGGGATATAATGAACATCATAAATTCTTTGGCGATGCCACCAAGGCAACACCTGACGGAAGATATGACGGCGATATGCTTACATTTGGGATAGGTCAGGGCGGAGGCAAGGACAGAAAAGGCTTAACCGCATTGCTTAATTCAGTTGCAAAATGCGATCCGTATAATATTCTGACAGGTCCGAGTGTAACAAACATTATGCTTGACGAACAGCTTATAAAGAAAGACGAAAACTTTGAAAAGCTTGTATACCTGTTTGAAAACTATTTTAAAATGGGAGGTACTCATTTTCAACTCACCTATGTATCACAAGAGGATTTGCTAAATGCACAGAAAAATCCTGACCAATATAAAAGCTTGCGAGTAAGAGTTTCAGGATTTTCGGATTACTTTGTATTTCTAAACAAAGGACTGCAAGATGATATAATTTCCAGAACAGAAAAGAGGAATTAAAAATGAAACTTAGAAACGATAAAATATTGGTTTTCGGCGGTGGAAGCGGCATAGGAAAAGCCGTTGCCAAACGCCTTACAGATGTGGGTGCAAAGGTTTTGATTACCGGCAGAAACGAAAAAAAGCTGAAAGAAGCGGCAGCAGATATTAACAGCAGAAATTTATATTATAAAACCGTT
>CASFSH010000346.1 GCA_949297205.1 uncultured Bacillota bacterium
GCTCCTGCACGTGCAACTGCCTTTAAATTCTGCGGCAACTCCATTTCATGCATAGAGAAACTTCTGAGAATTATTCCATCAACATCTTTTGCGGCTGCATCATCCGTTATTGAATATTTTGTATTATCCAATTGTTCAAGACCGCAGGCTGCAATTTTATTCAATGTAAGAATATTATACATTATAATCAACCTTTCACAATTATTAAAATTAAATCAAGCATTTTCTGCTTCGAATTTTTTCATAAATTCAACAAGAGCAGCAACACCCTCAACAGGCATAGCATTATAGATACTTGCTCTCATTCCGCCAACTGTTCTGTGGCCTTTCAAATTAACAAAACCTGCTTCTTTTGCAGCCTTTACAAATTTTGCGTCAAGTTCTTCATTACCTGTTACAAAAGGAACATTCATTATTGAACGATCTTCTTTAACAACCGTTCCTTTAAACATTTTTGAAGAATCAAGAAAATCATATAAAATTTTTGCCTTTTCTTCATTAATTTTCTGAATAGCGGCAATTCCGCCCTTTTCTTTGATCCATTCGAGTACAAGCTTCATAATGTATATTGCATATGTAGGCGGTGTATTATACATAGAACCGTTATCTGCATGAATCTGATAATTAAACATAGTAGGAGTAATATCCATTGCATTTCCTATCAAATCTTCTCTGATAATACATAATGTAACTCCGGCAGGTCCGAGATTTTTCTGTGCACCGGCAAACAACATACCAAATTTTGAAACATCCATAACTTCTGACATAACATTTGAAGAAATATCAGCAACAAGAGGAATATCTCCTGTATCGGGCAGTTCATTAAATTTTGTTCCGTATATTGTATTATTCATACAAATATAAAAATAATCTGCATCTTTGGAAAACTTGGATTTATCCAGTTTTGGGATATAACTGAAGGTTTTATCAGCAGAAGAAGCGATTTCATTAACAGTAATATATCTCTTTGCTTCTGCAGCTGCCTTTTTAGCCCATTGACCTGTTATAACTATATCACATTTTTTGTTTTTATTTCCTAAATTCATAGGAATCATTGCAAATTGGCTTGATGCGCCGCCTTGTAAAAACAATACCTTATAATTATCAGGTACATTCATCAATTCTCTTACCAATGCTTCACATCCGTTAATTATTTCCTCATAATCTTTTGAACGGTGACTCATTTCCATAACGGACATACCGGCACTACCGTACTCAACCATTTCTGCCTGAGCTTTTTTTAAAACTTCTTCAGGAAGCATTGACGGTCCTGCCGAAAAATTATAAACTCTACTCATAATAAAACCTCCAAAATTATACTATATACAACAAATTGCATTAAAATATTTCGTTTCTTTATTTTAATACTATCTTTTATTATATAATATTATAACAGATAAGTCAACAAATTCCCAATCATTTTATATAAATTTTTTTAATTTTATATTTTATGTACATCTTTTCATGCATTTATACACAAAAATAAAAGAAAATTAAAAAAATAAATTATATTTCCTCATAATATTCTTCAATGGCATCAGCAATTGCCCATGCTATTCTTGATCTATAATCGTCATCATTAAGCTTTTTTTCCTCTTCGGCATTTGATAGAAAACCACATTCCACAAGAACTGCAGGCACAGGCGGATCCTTCATTAAAAACAAATTCTGATCGGCATCCTTAACAGCATACATTTTTGCTCCCGTCACATCAGACATTTTCTTTTGTATGTTTTCTGCCAATATTTTTGTTTCTTCATGTTTTCGGTCATAAAATAAACGAAGACCATCAACTGATGAATTGGTAAAATAATTCATATGTATACTGACAAATAAATTGCCTTTACTTTTCTTAATTATATCCAATCGTTTATTCATATCCTCCCGTTTCATTTCTCTTATGGATTTTCCTTCTGCTTCTTCACTCAGGCAATGATCGTTAACTCTTGTCATAACGACTTTTATACCTTTTCCCTGTAATACTTCGCATAATTTAAATGAAATTGCCAGATTAACCTCCTGCTCTATTGTGCCGTTTACCCCTACTGCACCGCCATCCGGTAATCCATGTCCCGCATCAACAACAACAATTATATCATTATTTGCATCATTCGACAATGTACTCATGAAGGGTGTGAAATGAATTGTGACGCCTACAGCAATACCTAAAACTGCACATATAACCGACCATAAAATTCCCTTTTTACTTTTAACAATAAACAATTATAACACCTCCTGATAACCTTATAATATCATTATGAAAAAAAAGCAACGATAATTCCACATAAATACAGTTTGATATTAAAACTGTAATTCTTCAAGATTTATAAAATAATAATTCTTTACATTTACGGATATATATGATATTATATTAAAAACAAATAAATAAAAAGGAGAAAATTAAAATGGCAGATTTGCTTGAAATTATTATGATTGTCAGCTTCGGCGTTTCATGGCCTTTTAATGTTATTAAATCTTATAAGACAAAAACCACAAAAGGAAAAAGTTTATCTTTTCTTTTGCTTATTTTTTTCGGCTATATATCGGGAATAGCATCAAAATTTGTAAATCCCGAATATATGCAAAGCATAAGCGAAAAATGGTATGTACTATTTTTCTACTTTCTTAATCTGATTATGGTAGGATTAGACTTATGCCTCTACTTCAGAAATAAACAATATGATAAGGAGGCTTATAATGATGCAAATGATTAAAGATGTTTTATATGATTCCCTACATCACGAAAATACACTGGATATATATCTACCTCAAAATAAAACTTTTTCGGTATTTATTTATTTTCACGGCGGAGGCCTGGATTCCGGTGATAAAAACGAGGCGAAAACTTTTGCTGAATATCTTGCACAAAACGGTATTGCGGTTGTCAGTTCAAATTACAGGCTGTATCCAAATGCTGTTTATCCTGATTTTATAGATGATGCCGCAAAAACCGTTGCATGGACTTATAAAAATATATCAAAATACGGAAAATGCAATAAAATATTTATAGGCGGAAGTTCTGCCGGAGGATACCTTTCCATGATGCTATGTTTTGATGAAAAATATCTTTCAGCATACAACATTAATCAATCAGAAATATGCGGATTCATTCACAATGCCGGACAGCCCACCTGTCATTTCAGAGTACTTGAAGAATATAATAAGGATTCAAAAAGAATTATTGTTGATGAAAAAGCTCCTTTATATTATGTTGGTACAGCAAAAAAATATCCTCCTATGCTTTTTCTAATCGCAGATAATGATATAGAAAACAGATATGAACAAACTGTTCTTATGATGTCAACATTAAAGCATTTCGGTTATAATATGGATAAAATAAATATGAAACTTATACATAGTGTGCATTGTGAATATGTAGAAAAAACAGATGAAAACAATGAAAGCATATTAGGTCAGATTATTCTTGACTTTATATTAAATAATTTTTAAAAAATACAACATTGATTGTTATACTTTATGTTATCAATTACGCTCTAATTATTGAAATTGCCGAAATATTTATTATTCTCTTGTTTTTTGTCGATATTAATGATATTATATAATAAGTTGTATTATTTCAATGCTGTAAAATATTTCAGCAGAATGGAGATTAAAATGAAAAGTAAAAAACGTTTCGGCGACAGAAAAGATGGAGTATTGATAAGAAATATTGATTCCATGCATTTTATAATGCCTCTAATCTATCCAAATAGATGCGATAATGAAGCATTTATTTCGGAAAGAATTGATCTTACAAACCTTAATGAATATCTTGAAAAGAGAAATTCCACAAATCCAGAATATAAATACAATATGTTTCAGCTAATTGTTGCAGCAGTTTTAAAAACAATAACACTGCGTCCAAAGATGAACAGGTTTATTGCAAACAAAAATCTGTATCAGAGAAATGAGATTTCGGCAGCATTTGTAATAAAACGAATATTCAGTGATAATGGAGAAGAAGCATTGGCGGTTATCCGTTCTGATGAAAACTATAATCTTGAAACAGTACATAATGAAATATATAAGCAGGTATCATATGTAAGAAAAGATGGAAATAAAGACAGTTCCACAGAGAGCATGGATTTTTTCAATCATCTGCCTCGTTTTATATCAAAAGCAATAATAGGTTTTGTCTGTATTCTTGACAGGCATGGTTTAGTACCGTCAAGCCTTATTGAAACAGATCCTTATTACTCATCGGTTGTTTTATCAAATTTAGGTTCAATAAAACTTCATTCAGGCTATCATCATCTTACAAATTGGGGAACAACTTCAATATTTGTAACAATCGGCGAAAAAAAGTTCCGTCCCTTTTATGATGATGAAGGTAATATCAACATGAAAGACAGTATTGATATAGGTATTACGGTAGATGAACGTATTGCTGACGGATATTATTATTCAAAAACAGTAAAGCTTATAAAAAAATTACTTGAAAATCCGGAGCTTCTGGAAAAACCGTTTAGTGAAGAGGTAGATTATTGATATGGAAAAAATAACAGCAAAAACACCATGGAAAAATTATCTGGGCGATGTACCCATGCATCTCGAATATTTTGAAGGGTCAATGTTTGAATCCCTTGAAGAAACTGCAAAAAAATATCCAAATAATATTGCATTTGACTTTATGGGAAGATCAACAACATATTCAAAATTAATTGAAGAAATAAAAAAATGTGCAAAAGCGCTGAAAACAATAGGTGTAAGATGCGGAGATAAAGTTACAATTGCAATGCCCAATTGTCCTCAGGCCATTTATATGTTTTATGCAATCAACCTTGTAGGCGGGATTGCAACGATGATACATCCTCTCTCGGCAGAAAAGGAAATTGAGTTTTATCTTAATGATTCCCAGAGTGTAACAGCAATTACGCTTGACCAATTTTATGGGAAATTTGAAAATATACGTCATAATACAAAAGTTGTAAATATTATTATTGCAAGTGTAAAAGATGAATTTTCAAAGCCTATCAAAGCAGGATATATGCTTACCGAAGGAAGAAAAATACAAAAAATACCAGATGATGCACCAATTATCAGATGGAGAGATTTTATAAAGCTTTCTAAATGCTGTTTTTATAATTACAGCGTAAACCGTTCCGGTGATGATCCTGCTGTTATACTTTACTCCGGAGGAACGACCGGTACAACAAAGGGCATTGTACTTACAAACAAAAACTTTAATGCTCTCGGTCAGCAAATCGTTGCAGCAAATCCAATGTTCAGAATAGGTGATAAAATGCTTGCCGCCATGCCGTTATTCCACGGTTTTGGTTTAGGTGTTTGTATACATACTATGCTTTCACAGGGCGGAAGATGCATACTTGTTCCCCGTTTTACTGCAAAGAGCTATGCCAAGCTTATAACAAAGTATAAATGTAACTTTATCGCCGGGGTGCCTACCCTGTATGAAGCTCTCCTGCGTATACCCTCAATGGAAAATGCTGACCTCAGCTGTCTGAAAGGAGTATTTTCCGGAGGTGATTCTCTCTCTGTTGAATTAAAGAAAAAATTTGATAAATTTTTATTGGATCATAAATGTATGATCCAGGTCAGAGAAGGCTACGGAATGACAGAAACCGTTACAGCCTGCTGTCTGACACCTCCTCATATGTTTAAAATAGGAAGCATAGGAGTTCCGTTTCCCGATACATATATTAAAATTGTAAAACCCGGAACAGACGAAGAGCTTCCTTACGGTGAAGAAGGTGAAATTCTCTTATCCGGGCCGACAGTAATGAAAGAATATTTA
>CASFSH010000347.1 GCA_949297205.1 uncultured Bacillota bacterium
GCTGTTCCTATAGTGGTTGTGCTTACAAAGGATCTTGATGTCAATGCTTTGTCACAGGTTTATACATATCAGGGAACGGAATACGCATTTACCGCTAATGTATTTAATGCAACATGGCAGGAAATTGTTTCAGGTCTTGCATGGGGATTGGGATACTTCGGAATGCCTCATATTCTTGTAAGATTTATGTCGATAGAAAAACCGAGTATGGTAAAAAAATCCGCAGCAGTTGCTATTGTATGGGTTATTATTTCTTTGGTATGCGCAATATTGATTGCATATCTCGGAAGAATGTTAATAGGTGAAGAATTGTTGACAACGGGCAGTCAGACTCTTGTATTTATAAAATTGGCAAGAGATTTGTTCCCGGGATTTATCGCAGGACTTTTGCTTGCCGCAATCATTGCAGCATCAATGTCAACAGCCGATTCACAGCTTCTTGTGGCATCTTCTTCATTTACAAGCGATATATATAAGCCTTTGTTCAGAAAAGATGCTACCGATAAAGAAATGCTTTGGGTAGGAAGATTGGTTGTTGTTATTGTTTCGATTATTGCATATTTTATAGCAAGCAGTAAGGGATCGGGCGCACAGGCTATTATGAACATGGTTGAAAATGCATGGGGACTGTTCGGCGCCGCTTTCGGACCGGTTGTAATACTTTCGCTGTTCTGGAGAAGATTTACATATAAAGGAGCTATTGCCGGAATAGTTTCCGGTGCGTTGGTTGATATTATATGGTTTATATGGATTAAACCTTTAACTGGTATATATGAAATATTGCCGGGATTTATTGTAGGGCTTATTTTCAGTATTGTTGTTTCCCTCATTGATAAAAAACCTTCTGAGGAAGTTATGAAAATATTTGAAAGAGCTACCGATAATTCTATTAATGATTAATAAATTATAAAGACTGGGCTGTTAATTAGGTCAGTCTTTATTTTAATATTAAGGATGAATAAAAATGGATATTAAAGATTTAATTGTAAAAAGATTTTCAGAATTATGTAAGGAAAAAAATATAAAAATAAATGAACTTGCTAATATTTCGGGAGTAACGCCCTCAACAGCATATAGTATGATGGATGAAAAACGTAGAGATATTTCTATTAGAACAATAAAAAAATTTTGTGACGGATTGGAAATAACTTTAGGTGAATTTTTTTCAACAGAAGAATTTGACGAATTGGAACAGGAAATAAAATAAAAAAAATGGGCTAACCCACATTGGATTAGTCCATTTTTTTAAAATACTTAAATATGTAAAGGAAATGTGAATCACATAAATCCCAGCTGTTTAAACAGGAATATCCACAAAAATACAGTAATAACACATAAAGCCGTACCGAACATCAGAAGCTGTGCGGCAAGATCATCATCACCCTCCATTTGATAAGCCATTGTATAGGAAGAAACGGCAACGGGGGATGCGGCAAGAGCGAGAAGAATTGAAAGTTCCGCATTTCTGAAGCCCAAAAGTACGCCTACGGATAATATAAATGCCGGAGTAAATACAAGTTTTCCCACAATTCCTATAATAAGCTGATGAATATTTCCTTTTACTTTTTTAAAATCTATTGATCCTCCGAGAGCAATTAAAGAAAGAGGGGTTGCAATTCTTGAAATATCTCTTATTGTGGTTTCGGCAAATTCAGGAAATTTTATTCCGGAAAATAAAAACAAAAATCCGATTGCCGATGAAATTATAAGAGGATTGGTTATTATACCTATAATTATTTTTTTAATATCAGGTTTTTCTCCTCTGAACAATTCAAGAGAAACAACCGCAAGGAGATTGAACAGAGGAATTATAAAAGCAATCAATACCGCAGTTGTACCCTGTATTTGTTCGTTGTACAGCGAAACCGAAAGAGGTATTCCGAAAATAACAAAATTGCTTCTGTATATTCCCTGTATTAAAACACCTCGTTTTTTATTGTCCTTTTCTATTAATGGTATAAAAATAAGAGCAATAAAAAAAACAACCAGGATTGATATGATCGAATAAGCGATTAATTTAGGATTAAATATATCCGATATTTCGGACGTATAAACATTATAAAATATAAGAATAGGTAAAAATACTTTAAATATAGAAGTATTTAATTGTTGGAGAGTCTGGGCATTAAATACTTTTACTATTTTTAAAAAGTATCCTAACACCATCATCACAAATAAAGGAAAAACTACCGAAAAAGACAAAATAAGATTATCCATAATATTACCTTCTGAATATAAAAGTTAAAATATTGTATAAAAATATCTTACAATAAATATATATTGTTGTCAAGAAAAAAATTCACCAAAAACATATTGATAAATTTATCAGTCTGGGAATTGATAAAAATACCTTTTAAAATAAACAAGAGAAGTTAATCATATCAAATAAATTATTATTGATTTTTATTGTTATATAATGTATAATAAAATGAGAAAAAAGAAAGGGGGAATAATGTGGAGTTATATTATGATTTACATATACACTCTGCTCTGTCGCCTTGCGGGGATAACGATATGACCCCCAACAATATAGTTAATATGTCTATTATAAAAGGACTTGACATAATTGCTGTTACCGATCATAATTCCTGCGGGAATGTAAGGGCGGTGATGAAAGCTGCGGGAGACAGACTGCTGGTTATTCCCGGTATGGAGGTGGAAACCTCGGAGGAAATACATGTTGTTTGTTATTTCAAAAATATTGAAGATGCGGAAAAAATGTGGGAAATTGTAAAATCACATATGAACAATATAAAAAATCGAGAAGAAATATACGGAGAACAGCTGTATATGAATGAGTTTGACGAGGTAACGGCAAAAGAAGAATTATTGCTTGTAAGCGCAACCACCATGAGTATTTACGAGGTTATAAAATATGCAAAAGACTGCGGAGGAATTGCGGTTCCTGCACATATCGACAGATCGAGTTACAGCGTTCTTGCAAATTTAGGTACTGTACCGGAGGATCTCAATATTAAAGCATTGGAAATAACAAAAAGAAACAGAGCAAAACTGGAAAGTGAATATAAAAACTACAGAATAATATCAAATTCCGACGCACATTATTTGGAGGATATTTCGGAGCCTGAATTTACAATAAATATTATGTCAAAAACTGCCGAAAATGTACTTCGTTATTTGTGCAAAATAGAGTAAATTAATTTTTTAACAATCTTGTATAGATTTTTTTTTAAATTGCTGATATAATTATAAGGTATAATTGTTATAAGTATGTTTTATATGGATTTATTTAAAATAAATGAATCTGTATAAAAAAATAATATATCATATGTATAAAATTTTCTGAAAAAAACAGAAATTTGAAAATGTAAAATTAAAATTTTACATAATCAGCTTTTAGCTTATGAACAGGAGGTCTATTAATGGAGAAAAAAACAATGCCTGCATTTAAAGGCACAAAAGAGCAGGAGGAGCAGCTCAAGGCGGTGATAGAAAGCCATAAAGGACAGGAAGGAGCAGCAATTCCGGTATTACATAAAGCTCAGGAAATTTACGGTTATCTTCCTATTGAAGTACAAACCATGATTGCTGAAGGGTTAAATGTTCCGCTGGCAGAAATCTACGGAATAGTTACTTTTTATACTCAGTTTTCATTGTATCCAAAGGGACAGTATCAAATATCTGTATGTTTGGGAACCGCATGTTATGTAAAGGGATCGGGAGATATACTTGAAAAAATCAAAGAAAGATTAAATATAGACGTAGGTCAGTGTACGGCAGACGGAAGATTTTCAATTGATGCCACAAGATGTATCGGTGCCTGTGGACTTGCTCCCGTTCTTACGGTAAACGAAGATGTTTACGGAAGACTTACCGTTGACGATGTGGACGGCATTTTTGCAAAGTATGAATAATATAAGAAACAATTCGGAATGAGGAATCTGAATAAAGGTACCATTTACCGGAGATTAAATATCTTTTTTCAAAACAAAATTACGATTGCTTTTTTCGGGTTATGATTTGTGCCGTCCAATGGCGGCGGAAACGGAGATTACAATGAAAGAAATCTCATTACATATTTTGGATATAATGCAAAATTCCGTTGCGGCAAATGCAAGTCTTATCGGACTTGAAGTTATTGAAGATGAAGAAAAGGACATTTTATCTTTTACCGTCACCGATAACGGCAAGGGAATGAGTGAAGAACTGATAAAAAAAGTTATTGATCCGTTTACCACAGGAAGAACCACAAGAAAAGTGGGATTGGGAATACCCCTTACAAAGCTGGCGGCAGAAATGACGGGGGGGTATATAAAAATAGAGTCCCGACTTGGCGAAGGAACGGTATTTTATGCGGTTTTCGGATACAGTCATATAGACAGACAGCCATTGGGAGATATGGCGCAGACAATGCATCAGATAATAACTTCTTTTGAAGATGTTGATTTTACTTACAGACACGTTGTAAACGGCAGGGAATTTTCTCTTGATACAAGGGAAATAAAAAAAATTCTCGGCGGTGTCTCTTTAAAAGAAAACGACGTCTCTCTATGGATTTATGAATATCTGAAAGACGGAGAAAAAGAAATATCCGATAATAAAAAATAATAAGGTCAGTAAGGAAAGGAATGAAAAATATATGAAGAGTTTGGCAGAACTTGAAGCTATAAGAAATAAAGTGGTTTCCAATGTTACCATGAGAAAGGACGATCATGCCGTAAGAGTTGTTGTAGGTATGGCAACCTGCGGAATCGCAGCAGGAGCACGTCCCGTAATGAGTGCATTTGTTGAAGAAATAGCAAAAAGAAATTTGGAGCATGTTTCGGTTGTACAAACCGGTTGTATCGGTGTTTGCAGACTGGAACCGATTGTTGAAATATTGGTACCGGGTGAAGAAAAGGTTACTTATGTAAAAATGACTCCGGAAAAGGCTCGTCAGGTAGTTGCGGAACACCTTGTAAACGGAAGACCGATTAAAGAGTACACAATTGGCGAAGCAGACAAATAACGTGAAAAATAAGCGGCGCACCTTGCCCGTTTTCAGAGCTTGAAGTATAAACATACGTCGGCACTCTGAGAAACAGACAATTTGCTTGCTTCTTTTCCACATTATATGGTTTTAAAATTATGATTGATGATTTATAAATAGTGAAAGGAATGATAAATAACATGGATATGGTAAGAGGTCACGTTTTATGCTGCGGCGGAACCGGCTGTACTTCCTCCGGAAGCGAAGCAATAATACAGGAAATGGAAGCTCAGCTCGCTGCTCACGGACTCGATAAAGAAATAAAAGTAATCAAAACAGGATGTTTCGGTCTTTGTGCGTTAGGTCCTATTATGGTTGTATATCCCGAAGGAGCATTTTACAGCAGAGTTAAGGTTGAAGATGTTAAGGAAATAGTTGAAGAACATCTTTTAAAGGGAAGAATAGTTAAAAGATTATTATATCAGGAAACTGTAACAGAAGATAATAATATAAAGAGTTTGAATGAAACAAACTTTTATGCAAAGCAAATGCGTATTGCTTTAAGAAACTGCGGTGTTATAGATCCTGAAAATATAGAAGAATACATTGCTGTTGACGGATATAAAGCTTTAGGTAAGGTTTTAACCGAAATGTCGAGAGAAGATGTAATAAAAACCGTTCTTGATTCCGGATTGAGAGGAAGAGGAGGCGGCGGCTTCCCCACAGGCTTAAAATGGAAATTTACATATGCAGCCGAAGGAGATCAGAAATATGTTGCCTGTAATGCAGACGAAGGCGACCCGGGTGCATTTATGGACAGATCCGTACTTGAAGGAGATCCTCATTCGGTTATAGAAGCAATGGCAATTGCCGCATACGCAATCGGTGCGGACAAAGGTTATATATATATAAGAGCAGAGTATCCTATTGCCGTTAAGAGATTGGAAATTGCCATTAATCAGGCAAGAGAATACGGATTATTGGGTGAAAATATTTTTGATACCGGCTTTAATTTCGATTTGGAAATAAGACTCGGTGCCGGTGCATTCGTATGCGGTGAAGAAACTGCATTAATGACCTCAATTGAAGGTAAGAGAGGTGAACCCCGTCCACGTCCTCCGTTCCCTGCAAACAAGGGATTATGGGCTAAGCCTACAATGCTTAACAACGTTGAAACCTATGCAAATATCCCTGTTATTATAAACAAAGGTGCAGAATGGTTTGCTTCAATCGGTACAGAAAAGAGTAAGGGTACAAAGGTATTTGCTCTCGGCGGAAAAATAAATAATACCGGTCTTGTTGAAGTACCTATGGGAACAACCCTCCGTGAGATTATTGAAGATATAGGCGGTGGTATTCCCAACGGCAAAAAGTTCAAGGCTGCCCAGACAGGAGGTCCTTCAGGAGGATGTATTCCTGCATCTTTAATTGATACTCCTATTGATTATGATTCACTTATGGCTATCGGTTCAATGATGGGTTCAGGCGGACTTATTGTTATGGACGAGGATAACTGTATGGTTGATATTGCAAAATTCTTCCTTGAATTTACCGTTGACGAATCCTGCGGAAAATGTGCTCCCTGCCGTATCGGCACAAAGAGATTGCTGGAAATGCTTACAAAGATTACAAAGGGTCAGGGAACAATGGAAGATCTTGATAAGCTTGAAGAACTTTGCTACAGTATAAAGAATGCCGCATTGTGCGGATTGGGACAAACAGCTCCAAACCCTGTTTTATCTACATTGAAATATTTCAGAGAAGAATATGAAGCACACGTTCGTGATAAAGTATGTCCGGCTCACGTATGTAAATCGTTGACAAGCTTTGTAATAGATCCCGAAAAGTGCCGCGGATGCAGCTTATGTTCAAGACAATGTCCGAATAACGCTATTTCCGGAAAGATTAAAGAACCGTTTGTTATAGATCAGTCAAAATGTATCAAGTGCGGTGCTTGTATGGCTGCTTGTAAGTTCGGTGCAATTGAAAAGAAGTAATAAAGGAAAGGAATGAATTATAGATGGTAAACTTAAAGATTAACGGTCAGGAAGTGAGTGTTCCCGAAGGATACACAATTCTTGACGCTGCACGTGAGGTCGGTATAAACATTCCTACCTTATGTTATTTAAAGGATATAAATCAGATTGGCGCTTGCCGTATGTGTCTTGTTGAGGTAAAGGGTGCAAGAGCTTTGCAGGCTGCCTGTGTATATCCGGTTGCTGAGGGTATTGAAGTATTCACAAACTCAGAAAAAGCAAGAAATGCAAGAAGAACAACACTTGAACTTATTCTTTCAAACCATGAAAGAAAATGTCTGACCTGTATCAGAAACAGAAACTGTGAATTACAGAGCCTTGCTGAAGAACTTGGTGTTGACAATATCCGTTTTGAGGGCGAAAACACAAAATATGAAATAGATGATGAATCAACTTCATTGGTAAGAGATAATAGTAAATGTATTCTTTGCAGAAGATGTATTGCTGCTTGTGACAATCAGGGAATATCTGTAATCTCCTGTGTTAACAGAGGTTTTTCAACAGAGGTTGCGGCGTCCTTCGGAAAGTCAATGTCGGAAGTCGGCTGTATTTACTGCGGTCAGTGTATTGTATCATGTCCTGTAGGCGCATTGTATGAAAAGAACGATATACCTAAGGTTCAAAGAGCAATTGACAATCCCGAAAAGCACGTTGTTGTACAAACCGCACCTGCCGTAAGAGCAGCTTTGGGTGAAGAATTCGGTTTGCCTATGGGAACTCCCGTTACCGGAAAAATGGTTGCGGCTTTAAGAAGACTTGGATTTGACAAGGTATTTGATACCGATACTGCCGCCGACGTTACAATTATGGAAGAAGGAACGGAATTTATCGAAAGATTTACCAAACAGGAAAAACTTCCGTTGATTACTTCATGTTCGCCGGGATGGGTTAAATACTGTGAACACTATTATCCTGAATTTATAGATAATTTGTCAAGTGCAAAATCTCCTATGGAAATTTTCGGTGCTATTATTAAATCATATTATGCAGAAAAATCGGGAATTGATAAGGAAAATATTTATTCTGTTGCAATTATGCCTTGTACATCAAAGAAATTTGAGGCTGCAAGACCTGAACATTCTTCAAGCGGAAGTCAGGATATTGACGCGTCTTTGACAACAAGAGAACTTGCAAGAATGATTAAACAGGCAGGTATTAACTTTGCAGAACTGCCTGATGAAGAATTTGACCAGCCTTTCGGTATGGCTACAGGTGCAGGCGTTATATTTGGTACAACAGGCGGTGTTATGGAAGCGGCAATCCGTACAGTATATGAAATTCTTGAAAAGAAGCCTCTTGATGACTTGAATGTAACTGCAGTAAGAGGTTTGGATGGAATTAAGGAAGCAGCTCTTAAGATTGCCGGAAAAGATGTAAAGGTTGCCGTTGCACACGGAACAAAGAATGCAAGTATTCTTCTTGATAAGGTAAAAGCAGGAGAACATTATGACTTTATTGAAATAATGGCTTGCCCGGGCGGATGTATTAACGGCGGCGGTCAGCCTGTTGTTGATTCAAAAACAAGAGCAAAAGTAAACTTTAAGGCTGAAAGAGCAAAGGCATTATATTCAGAAGATGAAGCATCAACACTCAGAAAGTCACACGAAAATCCTTACGTACAGGCATTGTACAAAGAATACTTTGGTGAACCATGCTCACATAAAGCACATGAACTTTTGCATACTCATTATACAAAGAGAAGTAAATATTAATAAATAGAAAGGAAACTGTGCAGACAGGCAAATTATCTGTATGTAACAGTTTCCTTTTTTAAAAAAGGAGAAAGTATATGGCTGAATTAAAAAAATGTTAAATAATGCTCACTGAATAAATGCGGAGGAATACATAATGGAAGGTAATAAGTTTAAAATATATGAAAATAAAAAAATAAGAACCGTATGGGACGAAGCAACTGAAGAATGGTATTTTTCGGTTGTTGATGTTGTGTCTGTTTTAACCAGCCAAGAAACATCAAGAGGTGCAAGTACATATTGGGCAGTTCTGAAAAAAAGGTTGAAGGATGAAGGTGCAGACCAACTGCTTACAAATTGTAAGCAGTTGAAAATGACTGCATCAGATGGTAAAAAACGATTGACAGATGCGGCGGATACCGAACAATTATTCCGAATTATTCAATCTATCCCATCTCCCAAAGCAGAGCCTTTTAAAATGTGGCTTGCGGCTGTCGGCAAGGAACGAATTGAAGAAACCATTGACCCTGAACAGGCGATAGACAGGGCATTGGAAACATATCTTAAAAAGGGTTATGATGAAGATTGGATACACCAAAGGATTTTATCAATTCGGGTAAGAAATGAATTAACTGCCCAATGGCAAAAACATGGAGTTGAAAAAGGTGCGGAATACGCAATCCTGACAGATGAAATTACAAAGGCTTGGTCGGGAATGACAACAAGACA
>CASFSH010000348.1 GCA_949297205.1 uncultured Bacillota bacterium
TATTTTTTTGTTTTCAAAACTTTTGGGAAAAAATGCGGAACAATTTTTAAAATTGTACGGGGTTTTGAAAAAAAGCGGTATGTGTTCCATAATTTTCCCGGCATATAATTACAGAGGATTGGCGGCGATAGTAAAGGATGAGCTGGTTGATGATTTTGTGGAGTGTATTTCCGACGGGTGTGAAAAAGAGGTGGAAAATACACCGTCATTTTATATATGCGATACCGATGACAGCGGCATTGAGATTATGGAGAATAATTAAAATAATACAATGCCGTTACAAATATGTTTCATTAAAGAAATATATATTACGATTGTAATAGAGAATGTGTTTTTTATTGTATTTGTAAGAAAATTATGGTATAATAATACTGTAGAGAAAAAAGTATACTAACGGAAAAAAAGAAGGCATTCGTCATACGGAATTTCTTAAAAATAAGGGGTATTACGTATGAGCTTTGCGTTTGTTTTATAATATATGCTTTGCTGCCGTGCGAATGACAGAAAAAACGGCAGTTGTTTTTTGATGTGTTAAAAAGAAAGGAAATGTAGAAATGAAAAGAAATATTGTAATCGTATATATTTTAATGCTTATCTTTATGCTGCAGTTAATGCCGGTTTCGGTAAAAGCAGAGTCAGGTGAAAAAAATATAATGGATTTTGCGGTACAGACTGATATGCCTGAAACCGAGGGAGGCAATTGGGAAATAAAGGGTAGGCCCTATAGTGTATATGCCGATTATGATTTTGAAAAAAATGCCGGGGATTTTCAGCCGGTATACGGACAATGGTATCTTGAAAACGGCAAATACGTTCAGAAAGAGTTATCAATAGGTGCCGCCGCAAGAAATTTGCTTCCTGATTATTATTCGGATTTTGTAATGGAGTATGACGCAGTTCCGCTGTCCGATGATACCAAGCTTATGGTTTTCTTCGGATGTGTTTCACTGTATGATGTATGTGTTGCGGAAATCACAAAGGACGGGTCAAATCTTATTATAGGAGAAAATGAATATAAAGGCACAGGTACAATAGAAAAGGGAAAAGAATACCATATAAAATTTGAAATTAAAGATAAGAAAATTTCGTTATATCTTGATAATGAATTAATACTTGAAGAAGACGGATTGGAGTTTAATGAAGGACAGATAGGAATAGGCTGTTGGAATTCCAATATGGAGGTAGATAATTTCAGTATTCTTGCACCCGATAAACTGGGAAGCGGTACAAAGCTTACTCAAACAGGAGAAGATTTTGCAAGAGCATTTATGAATAACGAAAAAAATTATCCGTCCTTTTCGGCACAGCTTGCGTCCGATTCCTATATTGACGGAGAATGCGGAATAGCGGCGCTTTGTGAAGATAAGGGATATTATTTCGGAGTAAAAAATAACAGGGCATATTTGTCATATGACAGCGGAAATGGAACAAAAACTCTTGCAGAAACAGAATATCATACTATAGCGGCGACATATTATGATTTTAAAATAAATATATCCGATAATAAAATTATTTGCTATATTAATCAGGAAAAACTTTTTTCCGAGAAAACCGATACAGAAGATTTTGACAGGTATGCGGTATTTTCCCGGGGAATGGGATTGGTATGCAGCAGTATGACTGCGTCGGAGGAATTATATGAATATCAGTCCGATGCCGTGTTTGAATTTACTCAAAAGAATTTTACCGATATTGGGGAGGAAAAATATGAAGAGGCTGTAAATGTATTAAACGGTCTGCAAATAATCGGAGGATACAGTGACTCTACATACAGAGGTAATGAAAAAATAACCCGTGGGGAATTTGCGCAGGTATTGTTTAATATGCAAAATTCCAAACCCGGAAAGACTTCAAAAGTGTTTGAGGACATACCGGAGGATTATCCTTTCAGTCAGGCATTATGCGGTGCAATAGAAAAAGGATATTTAAATGCGGAAGACAACAGCGCAAAACCGTATGACGCAGTGAGCGCACAGGAAGCGGTAGATATAATGTTAAAAATACTTAATGCATATCTGCCCGATAGTGACAGTACCTTTATGACTGCACAGAATTACGGTATTCTTGAAAATTTCAGTATAACCTCCCAAAGCATGACAAGATATGAAATGGCACAGCTGGTATTTAATACTTTAAAGGCGGACCGTATGATGCCTGTTATGATAAATGCATCAGGGGTAGTAATAGAAAAAACGGGAAGTATGTTTGAGGAAATCTTTGATGTACAAAAAATACAGGGGACTGTATACGCCGACAAATACAGCAATATTTTAAAAGATACTTTCAGCGGACTCAATGACGGTGAAATCAAAATCGAGGACGGTATATTTGAATACGGAAAAGATGTAAGTGAATATCTTGGCTGCTGTGTAACCGCATATGTAAAAAAATATGATGATATAGGAATATTCGGAAAAATATTGCATTTAAAAAAATATAAAACAACGGTAACACAAATTTCCGATTCACAGCTTATTTTTAATGATAATAATGAAATAATTGAATATAATAAATATTACGACTCGGAAAAAACAACAAAAATAAAACTTCAAAAGGATACAAAAATCATATATAACGGTTTAATGTACGCCAATACGGCAGAGGCGGAAAAAGGAGTTTTTAATATTGAAAACGGCTCTCTTACCGTAGTTGACAATCAGACGGGAAACGGAGTTGAATATGTATTTGTATGGAGTTACAAAACAGCGGTTGTTGACAGTGTTTCCGGTGCAAATGGTTTGATTTACTGTAAAAATGAAGAAAATCCAATAACCGCAGATGAGGAAGAAAAGGTAATATTTAAAAAGGGAAAGGACATTTCATCTATTGAAAATATAAATGAATATGATGTTTTAAGTATTGCACAGCCAAAAAGCAAAGACGGATACACCGTCATTTTAATTTCTGACAGAAAACCTGCAATGGGGACAGTAAAAAGCAAGGGTGAGGACTATGTTATAATAGGCAGTGATGAGTATGAAATTAACACAATACTTGACACATCGCTTTTCTCTGTAACCGATTATGTTACCGCATATCTTGATTTTAACAATAAAGTATCATATATAGTAAAAAGAGTATCGGAGGATTATGGGTATCTTGTATCAACATTGTTTGATGATAATGAAGAAAATCTTATGTTAAAAATGTTTACGGCTGAGAACGGAAAGGGAAAATTTAATCTTTCCGAAAGTGTAAATGTTTTTTTCAGCGATTCCTCAAAGGTCAGATACCGGAAAAACCGGTCACAAAGCAATTCATACCGGGCATTAAAAATTATAATTGACGATATTCTTGATTCATCGAGAATAACCGACACAAACGGGAATCTAAGCAAATTCGGCGTGCTTATAAAATACAAGCTTGATAATGACGGTGAGATAAAGGAAATTTATTTTGCAAAGGATAAAACAAGCCAGGATGTTCCTGACGGAAAAAGTGATTTTGCCTGTTATTATGATTCGCAGGTAAGCGGTGAAACGGCATATTATTATTCCGGATTGATAAATTCAAAATACACAATAACAGGAAACACAAAAATAATATCTCTTTCCGGAGACTGTACCGATATTGATAATTTTTCATTGATTGCGTCGTCGTCTTTGCCATGGGATGATTATTACGACTCAAGGATATATGATGTAAATGAGGAATTTGAAGCAAAGATTCTTGTAATACAGGATATGAATTTGGGGTATGACAGACCTGCGGGAGTAATAAGCGGAGTAGAGAGAAGGGTAGACGAAAAAGATAACAACTGTATATCACTGACAATGTATCAGAATGGTCAGACCGTTAACATTAATGCAGTTAATGAAGAACTTGAATGTGACTCATCGGCGGCTTACTGGTTTAAAAACGAAGGTACAAAAATTAAGGATTTAAAAGTTGGGGACATAATAATATACGATACCGACAGCGAAGGATATATCAAATGGTTTGCGGTAATATTCAAAAACAAAGAACAGGATTTTTATGCCACATCACCAAGAGGCTGGTATTGGGGAACAATTCCTTCTACCGATATGACGGTGACGTACACACCGGTAACCAAAAGAGTGGGAAACATATTTGTGTTTAACAGCAATGATTACGCAAGACCGATAACCGAGGGTGCCGGAACCTATTATATATACAATAAAAACAGGGACACAATAACGCCTGCCGGCTTTGACGAT
>CASFSH010000349.1 GCA_949297205.1 uncultured Bacillota bacterium
CGGTTTCTTTAATTTCTGTTGTTTGTCCGCCAAGAGCTTTTTTTAAGAGAGCGTCTTCCACGGAGAAATCGGTAAGCATTTTTATGTGTAACAAATCGTTTTTTAAAGTTTTATGTTCTTTTAAAATAGAGTTGTATTTTGACTGTGTAATTCCCAATTTTTTTATTATCTGAGATTCGCTCAGACCATCACGAGCCATGTATTTGATCAATAAGATCAGGTTTTCATTGTTAGTTGAGATACGAATCACCTCTAAGTTGCACAACGCTATAACAATGATAAAAAATTATGCATAACATATAATGCTATAACACTAAGCGTTATGCAATAATCTATATAGTAAAAAATCATGATTTTTTAGTATTATACCATAATATTAAACAAAAATCAATAGCATAATGCAAAACAAACATAAATTTATATATATTGCACAATGCAAACAC
Source organism: uncultured Bacillota bacterium (assembly GCA_949297205.1). GTDB lineage: Bacteria > Bacillota > Clostridia > UBA1381 > UBA1381 > RGIG1988. The sequence goes on from CASFSH010000349.1 coordinate 444, forward strand.
AGTAAATTAAACAAAAAATATGCGTAATAATATAAAAATAAATAGCGTAAAGATACAGAAATAGAAATAAAAATATTGCATAATGAACAATTTATAAAAATGTAATAAACTTATTGACTCAAATGACAAAAAAATAACAAAAATTATAATATTTTTGTGCCATGCGAAGATTTTAGAAAATTTTGTTGCAATAATAAAAAAATATGATATAATATAATTTAGGGATTAATTATCCAATTGAAAAAGCATATTGTAAATGGTGAAAGGAGTAACAACGATGAAATATTCAAGTGAAGTTGAAGCTATGTGCCCGTTAGCAAAAGGTGCATATCATGGACCGGCACCGATTCCTCAGGAAGGAAAATGGACACAGGCAAAAGAAATTAAAGACATTTCAGGTCTTACACACGGTATAGGTTGGTGTGCACCTCAGCAGGGTACATGTAAACTTACATTAAATGTAAAAGAAGGAGTAATTCAGGAGGCATTGGTAGAAACAATAGGATGTTCGGGAATGACGCACTCAGCTGCAATGGCTTCGGAAATTTTAATAGGAAAGACAATTCTTGAAGCGTTAAATACAGACCTTGTATGTGATGCTATCAATACAGCAATGAGAGAACTTTTCCTCCAGATTGTTTATGGACGTACACAAACTGCATTTTCAGAAGACGGATTACCAATCGGTGCAGGCTTGGAAGATTTGGGAAAAGGATTGCGTTCACAGGTTGGAACTACATATGCAACTTTGAAAAAGGGACCGAGATATCTTGAGTTGGCAGAAGGTTATATTACAAAGATAGCTGTTGATGATGAAGATCAGATAATAGGATATAAATTTGTACATCTCGGAAAGATGATGGAAATGATTTCAAAAGGAATGGACGCAAACGAAGCATTGGAAAAGGCAAGCGGACAATACGGCAGAGTGGAAGATGCTGTAAAGCTTCTTGATCCGAGACATGAATAATGATATAAGGAGGTAAAAAGAGATGGCTTTATTTGAAGGTTATGAAAGAAGAATAGATCAGATTAATGCAGAACTGGCGAAGCACGGCATATCATCAATAGAAGAAGCAAAAAAGATATGTGATGATAAAGGTATAGATGTATATAACATGGTAAAAGGCATACAGCCAATTTGCTTTGAAAATGCTTGCTGGGCATATATTGTAGGGGCTGCAATAGCAATAAAAGACGGCTGTACAAAAGCAGCAGATGCAGCAGAAAAGATTGGATTAGGACTTCAGTCTTTCTGTATACCAGGTTCGGTTGCAGATGATAGAAAGGTTGGTATAGGACACGGAAACCTTGGAGCAATGCTGTTGAGAGAAGAAACGAAATGTTTCGCATTTTTGGCAGGACATGAATCATTTGCAGCTGCAGAAGGCGCTATAGGACTTGCAAAGAGTGCTAATAAGGCAAGAAAAGAAGATTTAAGAGTTATACTGAATGGTCTTGGAAAAGATGCTGCTCAGATCATATCAAGAATTAATGGATTTACATATGTTCAGACACAGTTTGATTATTATACAGGCAAAGTTAATATTGTAAAAGAAATTGCATACTCAAAGGGTGAAAGAGCAAAGGTTCGTTGTTATGGCGCTGATGATGTTCGTGAAGGCGTTGCAATAATGCATTTGGAAGGTGTTGATGTATCAATCACAGGTAACTCAACTAATCCAACAAGATTCCAGCATCCTGTTGCAGGTACATATAAGAAAGAATGTATCGAACAGGGTAAGAAGTATTTTTCGGTTGCATCAGGCGGCGGTACAGGACGTACATTACATCCTGATAATATGGCAGCAGGCCCTGCTTCATACGGTATGACGGATACAATGGGAAGAATGCACTCAGACGCTCAGTTTGCAGGTTCTTCATCAGTTCCGGCACATGTAGAAATGATGGGCTTAATAGGTGCAGGAAACAACCCGATGGTTGGTATGACCGTTGCAGTTGCAGTTGCTGTCGAAGAAGCAATGAATAAATAATCATTTGAACGGTTATTGGTGAATTAAAAAAATAAAGAAGTATAAAATTGACACATTATTTTTGATTACTCAGAAAAATGTGTCATATTTTTATATAAAAATATATGTATAAAATAAAAGGACCGCCGCAGATATAAGCATATTTGAAATGCACACAAGCGGCAGTCTTTATAACATTATGGAGCTGGTGACGAGACTTGAACTTGCGACCTGCGCATTACGAATGCGCTGCTCTACCAACTGAGCTACACCAGCATAAATATACATAACTGCGCAGACAAAACGACTGCGCAGTAATAATATTTAATTTGAAAGCATAGCTTTAGCTATTTCGTTAATCACTTTGCCGTCGGCTCTGCCTTTGGTTTTAGGCATAACCGCAGCCATAATTTTGCCCATATCTTTCATGGAAGAAGCGCCGGTTGCGTTTACTGCTTCCGCAACGATAACCTCAAGCTCTTCTCTGGAAAGCTGTGCAGGTAAATATTCCATCAACACATCCATCTCAGCCTTTAATTCAGCTATTAAATCTTCACGACCACTTTTTTCATAATCCGGCAGGGAATCTCGTCTTTGTTTTAGTTGTTTTGCTATAACATCCAGAACCCCATTATCGTCAAGAGTTATTTTATTATCTTTTTCAATTTGAAGTACACCGGCTCTGACCATTTGTACTACATTTTTACGAACAATATTTTTGTTCTTCATTGCAGATTTCAAATCATCTGCCAATTTTTCTTTAAGTGTCATATTAGTAATTCCTTATTTAAACTTTCTCTTACGGGCTGCTTCAGATTTTTTCTTGCGTTTTACGCTTGGTTTTTCGTAGTGTTCACGTTTTCTGATTTCAGACATGACACCAGATTTTGCGCATTGACGCTTAAATCTTCTTAAAGCACTATCCAATGATTCATTATCTTTAACACGAATTTCAGACATTTATTTTCCCTCCCTCCGGTAGGTCATTTATCCGGATGTCTGATGAAAAATTAAATATAAGCTAAATTGCTACCTTGTTATTATACAATATTTTACATAGTGTTGTCAAGAATTTTCAAAATATTTTTTTAAAAAATAAAAATATGGCAATAAACAATATTAACCGGCAGGCCATCCGAATTGTCTTCCGGCAGTAAGATGGAAGTGCAGATGATTAACGGTTTGCCCTCCGTCTTTACCGCAATTGTTTATTACTCTGTAGCCGTTTTGATCAAATCCAAGATCTTTTGCTAATTTGGGAATAATTTCAAAAATTTTGGAAATATATATGCTGTTTTCGGCATTTATTTCGTTTGCAGATGAGATGTGATGTTTTGGTACTATTACAATGTGATAAGGAGCTTGAGGTTCTATGTCGTTAAATGCAAAAACATAGTCATCTTCATACACCTTTGTGGAAGGAATTTTCCCATTAATAATTTTGCAAAATAAGCAATCTTTCATTTTATAATATCCTCTCTTTCTGAATTTATACTTATTATATATTTATTTAAAAGATTTCTGATAATATTTGCAGTATTCGGTCAGTTCACAGTTACTGCAGTCAGGCTTTCGCGCATTACAGCGTAATCTGCCGTGGTTAACAAGCTGATGACATAATTTAAGTTGTTTTTGAGGCGGAATAAGTTTTTTAAGATCAAATTCGATTTTTACAGGGTCGGTGTTGGAAGTAAGACCGAGTCTGTTGGAAAGACGAATGCAATGGGTATCAACCACAACAGCAGGTTTGTGAAAAATGTCTCCCAATACAAGATTGGCTGTTTTTCTTCCTGTTCCCGCGAGAGTAAGAAGATCCTCCATTGTGTCCGGGACATTGCCATCATATGTATCGATTAATCGCTGACAACAGGCAATAATATTTTTTGCTTTATTTTTGTAAAAACCCGTTGAACGTATGTCTTGTTCGAGTTCTTTTATGTCTGCATTGGCGAAAGCGTAGACGTCGGAATATTTCTGAAATAAATCTTTTGTAACAATGTTTACGCGTGCGTCGGTACATTGAGCTGATAGCTGTGTTGCTATAAGCATTTGCAAAGGATTGGAGTAATTAAGAGTACAATGAACATCAGGGTAAATTGTATCAAGAATATTCATAATACCGTAGGCACGATCTACTTTTTTCATAAAATACAGTCTGACTCCTTTCAAAAGTAAAATATTTATAATATGTATTATACTACAAAAAACATAATTTTTCAATACTTAAAAAAAATAACATGAAAAGCGGCAGAAAAAATAAAAAGCTATTGAAAAAAGTAAGTAAATGAGATATAATAAGTGAGAGTAAAAAAGTACCGTAAAATAGTGAAAATATAGAGAAAAAAAGATAGAATGAGGTGCATTATGACAGAAAACGAAAAAAGATTTGAAGAGATATATAAGACAAATATAAAAAGAGAAGGAGCAGATAGACTGTGGAAGTATTTAATTTCCGCTGAGTCGGATTTTTTTTGGGCGCCTGCAAGTACAAGGTTTCATGGATCATATGAGGGTGGGTTGCTGCAGCATAGCTTGAATGTGTACGATTGCTTGTGTGATTATTTAAGCAGGGAACGGGTCAAAAATTTATATAAGATGAATTACAGCGAAGAGAGTATAGCAATAGTATCGTTGCTTCATGATATATGTAAAATCAAATGTTACAGACAGGGAACAAGAAACGTAAAAGATGAGAATGGAAAATGGCAGAGTGTACCTGTTTATGAAATGAATGATGAGTTTCCTTACGGACATGGAGAAAAATCGGTGTATATAATTAACAGATATATGCGTCTTGATACAAGTGAAGCCTTTGCAATAAGGTACCATATGGGATTTTCAGGAACTGAGGATGCAAGAGCTGTAGGAACTGTATTTGAAAAATACCCATTGGCATATGCTTTATCTGTAGCGGATATGGAAGCCACATATTACATTGACGGAAAATAATTTGCTGTCAAATTTTAAGAAATTGTTACAAGAAATACATATAATTTAACAATTTTCACCAGATAAAAAAATATAATTTTATTTGTTTACAATTTTGTAACAATTTAGAAAACCGCATATTTGTGCGGTTTTTGAAGTTTTTTTAAAATTTTTTTTGGTAAAAATAAAAAAAATCTCTAAAAAAGTTTGACAAACTAAAATTTATATAGTATAATAGTCGTGTAATATTTGAGTAACATATTTTTTAAATAGAATTAAAGAAGGGAATGGACGCATAGATGAGAAATCTTAAGCATACGATTGCAGGCATAATGGCAGTTGTATTAATAGGGTCGTTGGTAGTGAGCCAGGCGGCAGAAATAACTTCCGTAAATGCAAATAAGAATGCTGTAAAGAATAACAATGTGCTGGAAGTTTCAGACGCAAAAGAAGATGTTTCAGATGTTGTATACATAGAAGAACAGCCTGTAGAGGAAATGACAGAAGAAGAAGTAGAAGAAGCAGCTCAGAGTGTTGAAATAGTAGATTACAGAACAGGCGAATTTGATTTTCCGGAAAATCAGATAGAAGAATCTAAACCGTTTGAGCCTGTTTCCGGATATGTTATAACAACAACCGGAGGTTTAAATATAAGAGCGGCGCAGAGTCTGGATTCTGAGATACTTGATAGTCTTGAGTATGGTCAGGAGATTGATATTATAGATGAAACAGATGATTGGTATGTAATACCTTATGGAGAAGATAATGGTGTTGCATATGTATTGAAAGAATATGTAACAACTTCTTATGAAGAAGCAAAAAAGATTCTGTTAGAGAATGTAATGTATGAATCGGGTGTTGTTAATGTTGAAGGCGGATCGCTAAATGTAAGAAGCGGTGCCGGAACAGAAGGAACAGTAGTAATAGACCAGATTGCAAACGGTGATGTTATTGTTGTGTTAGACCGTGTTGATGATGAGTGGATGAAGGTTTATTACGGAACAAATTACAGTACCGGATATGTAATGTCAAAATATGTAAGTATCGGCGGAATGGTATCGAGAGATAAAGTTGCCGAAAGCCGTATTGAAAGAATAAATGCAATATCAGAAGATGGATTGTTTGTAATAAACGGATCTTCAGCTGTTGAATGTAAGAGAATGCCTACAGAGGATTCAAATGTTATAAATACATTTAAAAATGGAGATAAATGTCTTATTGTAAGTGAAGGATCAGAGTGGACTAAAATTGCATATGGACCATATAGAAGCACAGGTTATGTTAAGTCTGATTATGTAATGACAAAAGCCGCATATGATAATATGATAGCACAGCGTACTGCAAGTACACAAAATAGTACAAGCACAACGAAAAAGACAACAGCAACATCAACAACGAAGGCGAAAACAGAAACTAAATCTGAAAGCAATTCAAATCCTGCACCGAGTTCAAAAGGACAGGCTATTGTAAATGCAGCGGCAAAATATATTGGTGTAAAATATGTTTATGGTGGAGCATCACCGTCAGGATTTGACTGTTCGGGACTTGTTCAGTATGCATGTAAGCAGGTAGGAATAAGTGTGAACAGAACATCAAGAGCACAATACAGCAATGGTGTAGCGGTATCAAAGAGCAATTTACAGCCCGGAGATTTGGTATTCTTCTCAAAGGGCAGCGGTATATCCCATGTAGGTATATACGCAGGAAACGGACAAGTTATACATTCACCAAGACCCGGTAAAACAGTATGCTATATTCCGTTGTCTACAATATGTGGATATTCAACATATGTTGGTGCAAGAAGAGTATATTAATTAAATAAAAAAATAATCCCTACGGTCGGAAATTGACAGTAGGGATTTTTTGCATATAAAAATAACAAAAATAAAAATCTGTAAAAAAACAAATATTAAAGGTGTCAAAATTGTCGTCAGCATGACAGTCTTGACACCTTTAATATAATTTATTGAGAAAGAATGAAAATATCTAATCAAAAATAAATAATAAAAATTATTTACATGAATAGTATAACATCATAAACCCAATTTGTCAATTGATTTCTAAGAATTTTATTGCACTGTAAAATAATAATGTTAAAAATGAACAATAAATATATTCTAAAAATATAAAGATTGTATGGCTTGATATATTTTTAATAATGGTTTAGAAAGATAATTGTTTATAAAACTATTGCAAACTAAATCATGAATATATTATAAGGTATGAAAATATAAAAACCTATTATATATAATCAGTGATTTTGTATTTTTTCTTTATCCTTAAACAGCATACCTATTGCCCATAAACCGGCTATACCGACGAGGGTAAAAATAATACGTGCAAAAACAGAGCCTTGACCTCCAAACAATGCACCGACGATATCAAAACCAAAGATACCGATGCTGCCCCAGTTAAGAGCGCCGATTATAACAAGAATCAAAGAAATATAATCAATCATTAATATTACCTCCTTTTATATATAGGGATTTGTTCCGTCATTAAACGTGGCAAGAACAGTATAACTGCAGCAGATATTTAAAAAAGAAGAAACTTTATTAAATATGAGCGTGAAACCCACAGTTTTGGTGTGAGAAACATCTTGCTTATGTTATAATAAAATTTTTCCCGTATTTTTTTATTTTATACAGAGTAATATATAAAATAAAAAAATAATATAGTATAAAAGAGTAAAAATAAATTTTTTAAAAAGATATTAAAGAGGTGAGGTTGTGAAGAAGATGATAATGTATGTTGTAACTGTTGCAATAATAATAGGAATCGGAGCTATGTGTTTGGTGTTGGCAAGCGGTGAAAACGAGGAAAATATAAAATTTTTGGAAAAATACGGTTGGGAAGTTGACAGTGAATATACAGAAAAGGTGACGCTTGAAATTCCGGAAGTCTTTGATGATGTTTATAATAATTATAATCAACTGCAAAAGGCAGCAGGATTGGATTTAACAAAATATAAAGGAAGAAAAGCAGTACGTTATACATATATAGTTA
>CASFSH010000350.1 GCA_949297205.1 uncultured Bacillota bacterium
CTCTATAATCGCCGCTTTTGCTTCCGGTCCGAAACATTTTATTCCTTCTTTGTGCAGAGAATCAACAGCACCCATTACCAGAGGATCATCCGGTGCAACAACCGCAAAATCTATTTTATTATCAACCGCAAACTTTGTAATAGCTTCAATATCCTTTGCACCGATATTTACGCACTCCGCGTCTTTGCTTATTCCTCCGTTACCGGGCAGAGCATATATTTTTTCGGTTTTCGGACTTTCTTTCAGCTTCTTTATAATAGCGTGCTCTCTTCCGCCGCCGCCAACAACCATTATTTTCATATTTTTTCCTCACACATTCAATATTTTATATTTCTGTTCTCTCCCGCACCTACACGGGTAATGAATATTTCTTTCGTGTCTTTATTAACTGTTACAACGTCAAACAGCATTTCTGTTTTATCTCCATCACAGCGTTTTACCGATTCCGGACTGCCGTTGTAATATGTGACAGAATTCGCTGTCAGTATATAAGGGACTCCGGATTTAGTTTTTTCTACCTTGTCAATATGATAATCTCCTACAAAAACTCCTATAACATCCGCTCTTATACGTTTTGAAAAATCTACATCTATATGTATTTCAAAATTTTTAATATTATATTCGGTTTGGCAATGCTTTCCCTCTTTATATGCATCTATAATATCATTTAAAGCAGGCATTGTAACCCTTGTTTCCTTTACTGTCAATTTATTCTCTGAAGGAATTTCTCCGAGATTTTGTCTATCTCCTGATGGTAATGCAACGGTATGTACAAAAAGCGCCGTACTCCATCCCTCTTCATCAAATTTCAAAGCGTCATTAACAAGCCATTTCAGCTGTTTTTCCGATATTGAATATATCCACTGTCCGTTATACATAAGTTGCCCATCATTATAAATATAAGGAACATCACTTGAATCAAGACATATATATCTCACCTTTTTTACTTTATCGTCAATGTAATAATAAAGCGATCTGTTGTTTCTGTCATACACAGCACCTTTTTCATCTATATGATTATAAAACAAAGTGTAGAGTTCCTCATGAGTTAAATGATTTGTTGATTTGTCCGACTTTATATATGCTATATCCCATATTGTTCCGTCATCATGATTTCCGTTAACGGGAAAATAATCAATACCTGAAAGCTGTGCTCTTAATTCATTGTAGCATTGTGTTTTGTATTCCTTGCAGCCTTCATTTGTATAATCTCCCCCAAGTATCAGCTTATCAATGTGTACTCTTTTTGCAATCTCTTTATATGCATTGACTGTCCTTTTCATTCTTATTTCATGATTAAAGGTAAGCGCATAATGAATGTCGGTTATGAATGCAAATGTAACAGTATTATATCCCTGATGTTTCAATATATCAGATACACTTTGTGAAACTTCATTTTTTATATAGTCTGGATATGTATCGGCAGAGGATAATTCAGGAGATATATAGCCATGATCCTCATAGCCTATTGATTTATAATATTCCGTAGTTTTCATAGACATCCTCCAAATTAATGATGGAACAATCTCATCTTTGTCATAGCCATTGCCATATTATATTTATTGCATACTTCAATAACATTGTCATCCCTTATTGATCCTCCGGGCTGAGCAATATATTTTACACCGCTTTTTCTCGCTCTTTCGATATTATCACCAAACGGGAAAAAAGCATCGCTTCCAAGACATACGTTATCTACCTTTGCCAAAAATTCCGCTTTTTCTTCTTTTGTTAATCTTTCTGGACGTACTGCAAAATAATTCTGCCATACGTCATCTCCTATAACATCGTCACATTCATCCGAAATATATACATCTATTGTATTATCTCTGTCAGGTCTTCCCATTCCTTCTTTAAACTGTAATGCCAAAACCTTCGGATGCTGTCTCAAATGCCAAATATCCGCCTTGTTACCTGCCAGTCTTGTACAGTGTATTCTTGACTGCTGTCCCGCACCTACTCCGATAGTCTGTCCGCCTACAGCATAGCATACTGAATTGGACTGTGTATACTTTAATGTAATTAATGAAATAATCAAATCTATTTTTGCCTGCTCCGGAATTTCTTTATTGTTTGTTACTACATCATCAAGCAATTCTTTATTAATTTCAAATTCATTTCTTCCCTGTTCAAACGTAATTCCGAATACTTGTTTTTTTTCTATCGGTTCAGGTTTATAGTTTTCATCAATTTTTACTATATTATAATTGCCCTTTCTTTTTCCCAAAAGAATCTTAAAAGCTTCCTCTGTGTATCCCGGTGCAATAATTCCGTCAGAAACCTCTCTTGCAATCAGAGTCGCAGTTTCCTTATCACATACATCCGACAAAGCAATCCAATCACCAAAAGATGACATTCTGTCTGTACCCCTTGCTCTTGCATATGCACAAGCCAAAGGAGATAATTCCAAATCATCAACGAAGTAAATCTTTTTTAATACATCCGATAATGGCAATCCGACTGCAGCACCCGCCGGACTGACGTGTTTAA
>CASFSH010000351.1 GCA_949297205.1 uncultured Bacillota bacterium
AAAATTATTCATGTTAAACAACAGTATTATTTACTTGCAAGAAATTCATCATATTGTTTCTGCAATTCTGCAAGAACTTTCTGTTGTCCTGCCTGTTCCATCTTTTGAAGATATTCGTCATAATATGCTTCACGAGGAGCAGTACCGTATTCAATTCTTGCTTTATATTCTGAAGTAACGTTTGTAATATTAGCTAATTCGTTTGTAATAACATCAGTATCAGGAACGAAACCTAAAGCAGGAGATTTTCTAGCTGTATTATTCATGTTTTCTGTTTCTTCCCATACAGTATCAGGTTGTCCCTGCATGATATAACCCTTAAACTGATTTCCGTATCTCCATGCATTCTGACCTATGCCATTATATCCGCTATCAGGAATTTCAGCAACTTTTCCTTCTTCGTCCATTGTATAATGAACATCTTTTATACCCCAACAAATGATATTATACAATTCTTCATTTGTATTCATCAATTTAATAAGTTCAACTGCTTCTTTCGGATGCTTTGAATTAGCACCTACAGATACCATTGTAAGTAATGGTGTTGTTCTTCCAACATAAGGTTCAGCAAGAAATGCATAGACAGGTTCATAACCGTAATCTTTAATATAGTAAACATCCTGACCCGGTTTCCATGTTGTTAAAGAAAGACCAATTTGTTTATATTCTTCTGTTGTTGTAGCTGTTGACTTACTTGCGATATCAGGTCTTATACATCCATCCTGATACCATTTTGCAACCATATCAACACCAAGCTTCCATTCCTCTGTCTGATTCAGGCAAACAAGTTCGTTTGTAGAACCGTCTTTTCTTAATACTACGCCGCCAGCAATTTCTTCATATAAAGCAGTTGTTGAGAAAATTCCCGGCTGTACAGCATACAAATCAGGACGTTTTTCATGAATTGTTCTTACAACCTTGTCAATTTCATTCATCATTTTTTCAACATCTTCATATGTTTTTGCATTCAATGCATATTCATGAATTGGTGACAAATCTATTCCGCACTCTTCAACAATAGGTTTACCCATTTGTAAGCATTGCGGATTAGAAACAACCTGAATATTTGGGATACCGTATATTCTTCCGTCAACCATTGCAGAGTCAAGATAGAACTGTTCGATTACTTCACTCATATTTACTTCTTCAATAAGATCTGTAATATCATATAGACCGCCAAGACTTACTGCTGTTTGATATGGGTTAATGTAACCGGTAAATGTAAGATCATATTCCTCACCTGCTGCCATTTTCAATTTCATTTTTTCGGAAAATGAAGCAGTATCTATGTACTGAATATCGAGCTTCATACCAATTTCAGGTTCAATAATTTCATTTGCTTTTGCCAAAACTGTTGCATTATCAGCAGGCGTATCACCTATACAATACCACAACAGCGTATCACCGCTCGCACTTTCATCACCATTACATCCTGCAAGACAGGACACTGTACCTGCTGCAATAATCAGGCACATCAACATAGAAATCTTTTTTTTCATTCATTTCAATCCTTTCTCTAATAAGATTATATGAATATTATATCACTGTTTAGTTAATATTACAAGTTATTTTTAAAATTTTTTTTCATTTTTGTAAGTTTTTATTATAATACTGTATAATTAATTATAAAAAAAATTAATTTGATTCTCTTGCATCTATATATTCATTCTCGTTATTTCCATCCGTAATCTTCCAGACCGGAGTAAGAAGCAGACTCTCATGAAAATCATTTGATTCAAATGTATAATATCCAAGTTGAATATCTGTTATAGAATCAGAAAGACCTTTATTCATTTTAATATTCATATATTCAATCAAAATTCCCGAAATATCTTTTATATTGCTTTTATCCGATTTACTTTTCACATTATACCAACTCCCAAATACCGAATAAATCCCATCATTCTGCATTTCCACATTAACTTTTGTTCCGAATATTTCATAATCATCTATATATTCCGAAAAAACAACGTTATAACCGTTTTCTGTATTGCTGACTGTTACCTCATATTCTTTAATTTCCAGCCCAATACTTTCCAAATATTCCTTTGCATATTTTTGTGCATTGTTTTTGTTCACCTGATATTCTGCTATAGGAAGATTGTATGTCCCAATTTCAAAACTGTCACCCTCAAAGCACACATATGCCCTATCCGTTTTAAAACAATTTTCTTCTGCAATAATATTTTCTTCTCCCAGTACTTCAGCCGCAAAACTTTCATGATTTTTTATTGCATTGGAAACGTATACATAACGCATTTCATTTATAAAATTGTTTTTATATAGTAATTCTTTATCAATGTATATATTTTTTTCATTAAGCAATTCCATTACCTGTTCCGCAACACGGGTTTTTGTTCCCTGTGTTATATAATTGCCGTAGATTAAATATACAAGCAATGCAAAATTGGTTATAATAAAGTATATAATAAGTATGGTTTTAGCTTTATGCCAGTTCATGAAAACATCCTCTCACATTTTATATATTTCATCCTTTATACCGACAAAACACCGCTGTGATTTTTATGTAACAATTAATTATTTATGCTTATTGTTTTGTATTGAAAAATCAACAATACGTAAATTGCTTACTCACCCACTATAACATTATCAACCTCTACAATCCAATTAGCATATTTATCTCCGACAATACCGTTATCGTTGTAACCTATGAACATTTTATTTATGTTTATTTCGTTCATAAATTCAGAATAACGAGCAATAGCATTATCCAATGCCTCAAAAAATTCACTCGGAGATGATGTTTCAGACTTAATGCTGTAATGCCTCATTAACTGTTTGTAACTCAACAAATGACCATTTTCAACTTTTGCAGATACTCCTGATGATATATTGTCAGTGTTTATAACAACTCTTGTTCCGGTAACCATGTAATCATAATTAATTATTGTTTTGTCATCACTTTGGGTCAGACACATAGCCTCATTATTTCCGAGGGCTTTATTTATTTTTGACGTAATTGAATTCAAATTAATTATATCTGAATATTCGCTCCCTGAAGCATTTGATAATTCCATGCCGTCATCCATTGCAGTATACTCAAGATATCCGTTTTTATCTATTTTAAGAGTAGCATTATTTTCTACAAACACAAGGGTTCCCCCTGCTTCGGCATATCTTCTCATAGTACTTGCATTAATATTAAATATATTAAGTATATTGTCTATTATTGTTTCATTTACATTTTCCTCATCTTTCATTATCGGATTTACTGCTTTAATAACAGGCATTTCCGATGTGGTGGAATATACTTGAATAAGAGGGTTTAATGTTGTTTTCTGACTGCCGAAAGGCTGATCAAATTTCAAATCAAAAGAATAATTAATAACATTTTCTCCTTCCGAACCATTCTTTTTTACACTTTCATCACATAAGTCCCTGAGTTTATCGGAATTGTAATTTATACCTATACCATAATAGTTGTCTGTATCAAAATCTGCCATATATACATTACATTTTGATCCATTGGCAGAATATGAAATAACTATATCGGCAAATTCATTTTCACTCAGCTTTGTCTGACCATCGGTGTCGGCCCCTAAAAATTCTTCAAACAGATTAATACTGTATTTTCTGGCATAAGAAAGATATACCGACTCAACCGATAAAGCCGAGTATAAATCTTCTTTGTCTATTTCGGTAAACATTTCGGACGGCATTGAAAAAGCAGTTTTTAATATTTCATTTGTCTCTGACATTATTTCCTCAAAAGAGTTGTCATTGGGGCTTAGTGAAATTCTTGTTGTCTGATCTCCCGTATTTAACAAAATTTTCTCCGGATTCAGAACTTGTATTTCATACTGATTTCCGTCAGTAAAATAGCTTACAATGTTTTCATATAATTTGGAAATACGTAAATTTCCTATATTTGAAAAAAAATTATAGCCGGTTGGCCATAATTTTTTTTCAATCAATATTCTGCTTCCTAAAACAAAATTCAAAATAATCAGGAACCCCAACAATATACTTTTAAATCGTTCCTTATTCATAATTTAATCCTTTCATATACTTATGTGCTGCATATTCTTTATTATACAGCCGCAAGCATACTCATTGTAATATAATTTAATTACCAGATAAAGTTTCTGATTGTTACTGTTACATTTTTAAGTCTGTCTATAGTACTTTTCTTTATTTTGTCAATATCTATACGTACAGCCTGACTTCCCTTACCACTTTCGGCAGTAACCATAAAAATATTTGAATCGCTTGTAAGATCCACAACAACACTATATAATCCGCTTGCACCAATATATGTTTCATTTTTAATTAATTCGCAAACTCCCGATGACGGATTATATCTGTATACTTTTATTTTCGTTCCCTGCTCTCCCACAGCAGAAATAGTATATGTCTTGTCAGATGTGGAAGCCGAATGAGACTCCGGTCTTTTTATGTATATTATATTGGAAGAGGTTCCCGTCTCATACAGTGAAACCGTATTTCCAAAAGCATATCCCGAAATAGGCATTACCGCCATTAAAGCAACAGCAATAAACATTATGGATAAAAATTTCTTAAACATATTGTTTCCTCCTCAAAAATTATACTACAAACCATCTATTTTTTATACATCAAAATATATTCATAATAAAGCATTATTGAAATTGTTTCCATTTTTATTAAATATATTATACCACAATTATGTTACAAATCCATTACTGCAGTTTTAAATACATATAACATTATTGTTTTTTTACCGGTATGGTAATCACAACCTCTGTTCCTTTTCCCAGTTCAGAATTAATTGTTATATTACCGCCAAGATTTGTAATAATTTGTTTCGCAATGGCAAGCCCTAATCCTGTTCCTCCGGTATCACGGCTTCTTGCCTTATCCACACGATAGAATCTTTCAAATATCCTTGATAGATTTTCTTTTGGTATTCCTATTCCGTTATCAATGACTTTTATAAAAGCATCATCATACAGCATTCCTGAAACAATATCTATCTTTCCTTCTTCAGGAGTATATTTTATTGCATTTGATACAATATTTATTATAACCTGTTCAAGTTTATCACGGTCACTTTTAAAAACAGGAATGTTATTTATTGCTTTGTATTTTATTTCCTGATTTTTTTTCTTTGCCATAATATACATTTTTTCGGTTACACCCTCAAGCAGTACCTGTAAATCTATATCTTCAGGTTCTTTCTGAACATTCTGTTTCTCGTCAAGTCTTGACAATGTAAGCAGATCTTTAACAATTCTCGTCATTCTGTCTGCTTCTTTTATTATAACGCTTAAAAATCTGTTTTGAAGCTCCTTGTCATCAATAGGATTATCCATAAGAGTTTCTGCATATGATTTTACAGTTGTAAGAGGGGTTCTCAATTCGTGAGATACATTTGACACAAATTCATGTCTTGCATGTTCGAGCTTTTCCTGGCTTGTATTATCTCTCATTACTACAAGCACTCCTGTAACCTTATTATCCGTTTCAATTGCAGCAAAATTTAATTTAATATATTTTCCGTTGTATTCAATCAATCTTTCCGGCGTTTTTTCATTTTTAATATATATCAAATCCCCAAGGGATATATTAGCATTTAACCTTTTAAAAAATTCATCAAAAGTAATATTTTCTCTGTCTTCTTGATTTATCATATGCTCCGCTTCAGGATTCATATGAATCAATTTTTGATTTAAATCGAAAGCAAGAATTCCATCGGTCATATTCTGTAAAATTGTTTCAACCTTTGTTTTTTCTTCATTTACTTCGTTAATTGTATTGGATAACTGTTCTGCCATGTATCCGAATGCATTGGACAATCTTCCGATTTCATCATCTGATGATGATTTTTCAAAGTTATCAAATTCACCTGCTGCCAACTTATCCGTTCTCTTTGTCAGATTAATTATCGGTACTGTTATGGTTTTACTGAGCAGGTACCCGATGATACAGGAAGTAAGAACTGCCAGAAGCAATGCCTGCATAACAATAACGAGCACATTGCTTGTTATGCTGTTCAATTCCTCCTTGGTATCTTTTATATATATAATATATCCTCCACCGTTACTGTTCTTTATGGGTATGGCATAATCCATATAGTTTTTGTCGGTATTTACAAGGTTACCGGTTTTTCCCCCCATTGCAAGTACGATATTATCGGTAATATTTAAATCAGTATTTTTTGTGTTATCAAGATTTTTCAAAACACTCCCCGTATTCAGA
>CASFSH010000352.1 GCA_949297205.1 uncultured Bacillota bacterium
GACCTAAAGCAACACGCTGTCTTTGACCACCTGACAAAGCCTTTGGCTTTCTGTCAAGAAGATGTTCAATATCAAGAATTTTTGCTGCTTCATGAACACGTTTGTTAATTTCGGCTTTCGGTGTTTTTCTCAACTTAAGACCAAAAGCCATGTTTTCATAAACAGTCATATGCGGATACAATGCATAGTTTTGGAAAACCATTGCAATATCTCTGTCTTTGGGAGCAACGTCATTCATCAATTGTCCGCCGATATATAATTCACCTTCACTGATTTCTTCCAGACCTGCAATCATTCTTAACGTTGTTGATTTACCGCAGCCGGAAGGTCCTACCAAGATGATAAATTCTTTATCCTCTATATCAAGTGTAAAATCACTAACAGCCGTTACATTACCTGCAAATCTTTTATAAATTCCTTTTAACTGTAAATCTGCCATTTATATTTCTCCTCTCATATGGACATTTTTAATACACTAATATAATAACATATTTAAGAGTAAATTGTAAGCCTCTTTATTCACAAAATTAAAATTAATTTATTAGTAACATTGACTAAAGCGGGACAAAACTAAACAAAACCTTACAAAATTTAATATTCATTTATGTAGAAATTAACTTTAATGTTGAAAAAAGTACATAATTATATTTAATTGAATTTTTGAGTTGAAATTACCGTATAATTAAAGAAATATTAAAATTCTGTAACTTTGTTGAAATGCTTGTTATATAATGGTATAATATAATGGAATATAATGTTTATACTGGGATCTGTTTGATTATTTATATTTTTACGGGCAGGTGATATTTATGGCAAGAAAAGGCAGACAAATCAGTAAAACAGGAATGTATCATGTTATTATACGCGGATATGATGATTTATTTATATCTGATGCGGATATGGAGGTATTTCGTGATTTGCTGAAAAAATACTTTCTTTCCCCGCAAAGTGAACTTTATGCATATAGTATTGAAAAGGATAAAGTCCATATGATGTTGTATGTTGACGGGATGATTAACAGCGTTATTAAACCGCTGTGTACAAGTTATGCCCGTTACTATAACAGAACATACAATAACAGCGGGAAAATTTTTTATGACAGATTTATAAGTGTGCCTATAGAAAATGACGGCGATCTTAAAGATGCCATTGTTTTTATAAACACAAAACCGTCGGCACAAACAAGTATTGATGAATACAGGAATAACAGCGTTTTATGCTCGGTTGATTCGGTAAAGAAAAAAATAGGATTGTCAGAAATACTGAAACCAAAAAAAATCAGGCTTATAACCGACGACTATAATTATATGACAGATGAAGAATTGAAGAATATTATTATAAGTACATATAAAATAGATGAAACAAAACTTGAAAAGGCAGAAAAACTTGCCATAATAAATGATGCGGTATCTTCTTCGAATTTAAGTAAAGCAAGACTGTGCAGAATATTCGGTGTATCCGCTCCGATTTCCGAAAAGAAAAAGAATGCGGTTACAAAGGAAAATAAAGAAGATAAAAACAAAGACAAAAATAACAATAAAAACAGTAACGATCTCAGTGTATGGCTTTTATAGTTTTTATATACAGTATTACAATTTGGAAAGAAAGGCAATAAATATGTCCAGATACATCACATTTAATCAAATAATTGAAATAATCAAAACTCATATTTTTACAGTGTGTCCTATTTTTATAGTAGGGATACTTATATTTGCAGGAGTCATTACCAGTAAAGTGGGATCGGTAATATTTTCGGCAGTTGCAGTAATAATATATTTTTTTGCTGTGTACAACAAGGCATATGATACGGCAAAAAGAGATATGAAAAGCTATACGCCCGAACAGCCGTATCCGTTAAAAGGATTGCTGCTGCCTGTAGGTATAATAGTTCTTAGTGTTATTATTTACATTTTGTATTTTGTATCATGGCGCTTTATGTCAATAGACGGAACGATTGTAAGAGTATCCGGTTGGATAAATAATTTTTTATTTATTATATGGTCATTTCCGTATACAGGATTTATGGAACTTAAAAACGGATATATGTCGTTATCGGGACATTTGCTGCTTTATATAGTGCCGATTGTCGCTTCATTTCTTGGATATTTTGCAGGATATAAAAATTATGATATAACAGTTACTTTTTCGAAATTTGTTTATCTAAAGAAAAATCAGGATGATAAAAATGAAAAATAAATTATTGCAGTGTTAGCGTGATTAAAATTTGAAAACATTTATTGTGAAAGGAAAACGAATATAATTATGAATAAAATATATGAAGATATAAAAAAAGCTTCAAGAATAGTTGTTAAAATCGGGACATCAACATTAACTTATCCTACAGGAAAAATGCATATAAAAAGAATAGATACACTGGCGCGGACACTATCGGATTTACATAACAGCGGAAAGGATATAATTCTTGTGTCATCAGGTGCAATAGGGATAGCGGTAGGAAAGCTCGGTTTATCCGAAAAGCCCACCGAAACAAATATAAAGCAGGCTCTTGCGGCAGTGGGACAATGTGAGTTAATGTATCTTTACGATAAAATGTTTTCAGAATATAATAATACCGTGGCGCAGATATTGCTTACAAAGGATGATATTGCTATCCCAAGACGAAAAAGAAATACACAAAGTACATTTAATACTCTTCTTGATATGGGTATAATACCTATAGTGAATGAGAATGATACGGTATCTACCGATGAAATTGAAATAGGGGACAACGATAATCTTTCAGCTATGGTAGCTTCTTTGGTAAATGCCGATTTGCTTGTGGTATTTTCCGATATTGACGGGTTATACGATTCCGATCCTCATGTCAGACATGATGTAAAAGTCATTCCTGTAGTGGAAGATATTGAAAGCGTACGGAAGCTTGCGGGTGGAGCAGGTACAAAACAGGGTACCGGAGGAATGGTTACAAAGCTTGACGCTGCAGAACTTGCGGTAAATGAAGGAATAAACATGATTATAGCAAACGGAAATAATATAGCAAAGCTGTATGATATTCTGGATGGAAAACCGGTAGGCACGCTGTTTGTTTCCAAAAATTATATTCACGAGTAATAATTTATTTTTCCGGGTATTGGAGGATTAATATGAATGAATTGATTTATAAAGGCGAAATGGCAAAAAAAGCAGCTTTTAGTTTGTCAACTTTGTCAGATGAAGTAAAAAATAATGCACTAATTGCTATTGCCAATGCACTGAAAAACCGAGCGGAAGAAATAATATCCGCGAATAACAAGGATATTGCGGCGGCGGAAGAAAAAGGTATGAAAAAAGCAATGATTGACCGCTTAAAGCTTGACAAAAAAAGAATTGATACAATAGCCCAAGGAGTAGTTCAGGTTGCAGAGCTTCCGGATCCTGTGGGGGAAATTGTAAAAGAATGGACGCGGCCCAACGGACTTGTTATAGCACAGAAAAGAGTACCGATGGGAGTAATTGCAATAATATATGAAGCCCGTCCGAATGTTACGGTTGATGCCGCAGCTCTAACTCTTAAAACTTCAAACGCTGTTATATTAAGGGGCGGCAGTGAAGCTATTAATTCCAATATGGCGCTTATGAAGATAATGCAGGAAGCGGCTTACTCAAACGGTATTCCGGAAGGTACATTGAATTTAATTGAAGATACTGCAAGAGAAACGGCAGTTGGACTTATGAAACTGAACGGATATGTGGACATGCTTATTCCCCGTGGCGGGCAGGGACTTATTAAAGCTGTTGTGGCAAATGCGACAGTTCCGGTTGTAGAAACAGCTGCAGGAAACTGTCATATATATATTGACGGCGAATGTGATAAAAAAATGGCACTGGATATTCTTATTAATGCAAAAGTCAGCCGTCCTTCAGTATGCAATGCAGTTGAAACTTTGCTTATTGACAAAAGTATAGCATCTGATTTTCTGCCTGAAATTTACAGGGAGTTATCAAAAAACAATGTGGAAGTACGCGGATGCGAAGAATGCAGAAAAATTATACCTGATATAATACAGGCAACCGAAGATGACTGGTATACAGAATATAATGATTATATAATTTCCGTTAAAATTGTGGACGGAATTGACGAAGCTATAAGTCATATAAATAAATATAATACAAAACATTCGGAAGCAATCATAACGCAAAATCAGGAAAAAGCAGAAAAATTTTTGAATGAAGTTGACGCAGCAGCGGTATATGTGAATGCCTCAACAAGATTTACCGATGGTTTTGAGTTTGGATTCGGAGCCGAAATCGGTATAAGTACGCAAAAGATGCATGCAAGAGGTCCTATGGGACTTGAACAGCTTACTTCAATAAAATATGTAATTCACGGTAACGGTCAGATACGTCAATAAATTATGACATTTGAATAAATAAAAATCAATTAATAAAAATTGTCCGTTTTGTTATTTTAATTATTTGATAGAGTATAATCTGTATCAAACAAGA
>CASFSH010000353.1 GCA_949297205.1 uncultured Bacillota bacterium
CTTTCAAAACCCATAATCGGGGTTATATATGAACATGGGCAGTTTACAACGCAGGATACAATAAAAACCGCAGGAGCGCTGTCCTGTTATTCAGTGGGAATGATTGGATTTTCCGTAAATGAGATTTTGGCAAAAACATTCTTCTCAAAGAAAAATTCAAAAACTCCAATGTACAATGCAATTATAAGTATGGTGGCAAATATATGTTTTGCATATCTGCTGTCGCCGAAACTGGGCATAAACGGTTTGGCTCTTGCAACAGCGGGGGGCTCAACAGTAAATGCCGTACTGAATTATATATGCATGAAGAAAAAATACGGAGCTTTTTTGCAGAAAAAAGACAAAATAAGTATTGGAAAAACGGTTGCTGCCACTTTGATAATGGCGGCGGTGGTATTTGTTGTATACCGTCTTTTGTCGGGAATAATACAACATTCGGTTATGGGTAATTTAATTATGGGAATTATATGTGCCGCAGCAGGGCTTGCGGTATATGGAGTATTGTGTGTAATTTTCGGTGTGGATGAGATAAAAATGCTGATAAAAAGAAAATAACGTGAAAAATCAGCTTGATTTTCCGCATTTTGGAGATGTGCTGTGGTTGCAGGGCAGTATGGAGGATTAAAGGGTAAAACCGGAAAGGAATTTGGTAGGAAAATGAAAAACAGTGTAATTATCGGTTTCATTGCAGCGGTATGGAACAGATTTTTGGGAATATATAATGATTGTTTTTTAGAAAAAATAATAAAAAGTATTTGTGACTATTTTAAACATAAATCAACAGGGAGTGTAATATGTACATTTTTCCGGAATAAAGCCCTTGACGGCAGTTACTGGAGAGAAAGCGCTTTGTTCAGAATAGTAACATCACCGATAAGACTTTTGATGTTTGCGGCGGATAAAGCGGGGGACAAACTTATTTCTGTCAGGGAAAACAGCGAATTTTTGAAGATATTTGACAATCTTTTGTATATACCTTTAAGAGAATATGGGATAATGGCAACATCTTTTACGGCGGCAGCAGCAATTACGTCGGGAATAACAAGTAATGTAAGTCCTGCAAGAATTATTGTTTTGGGTGCAATGCTGATAATTAGTATTATTCTTATGCTTATTCCTTATTCCATACATGCAATTGCCGGAGGAAGTTTAGCAGCAAAAGCAGCTAAAAGTCTATTTAACAGTTATAATATTGAAAAGCGTGACGAAAACAAAATATTTAATATAAAATATTTAAAAGTATTGTCGGTGCTGGCATTTGCGGCAGGTGCGGCAGGAGGAATATTATCACCCATTATAACTGCGGCTGCGGTATTGGCGGCGGCGGCAATGGTATTTATTCTTCATAATACCCTTGCGGGAGTGTTTATTTGTGTTCTTGCTGCTCCCATATTACCTACAATGGTTTGTGCCGGTCTTATAGCTCTTACCATTATATCTTTTGCTTTCAAGCTGTTATGTGAAAAAGACAGAAAATATGTAATAACCCCCATGAGCTTTTTGGTAGTAGGGTTTTTATTGCTTGCGGCTTTTTCTTCACTTACAAGCTTTAATATTCCGAAAAGCGTACAGATTTTGGTTTTATACATATTGTTTGCATTTCTGTATTTCCTTATTGTAAATAATATAAAAACAAAAAATCAGTGGTATAATCTGTTAATTGTATTTGTTCTGGCAGGTATGGTTGTAGGGCTTATAGGGATATATCAGAATTATTTCCTGGACAGTACGGTACAAAGCTGGGTTGATGAGGAGATGTTTGAGAATATTCAAACGAGAGTATATTCTACTTTGGATAACCCCAATGTTTTGGGTCAGTACCTTGTGTTGGCTGCACCTGTAGCTTTTGCGGCATTATGGAGTGTAAAGGGTGCATGGAATAAAATTGTCATGTTTATTGCATTTGCGGTAATGTGCGTCTGTCTTATTTTTACCTGGTCAAGAGCGGCATGGGTAGGAATTATTCTGGCAGTGGGATTCTATCTGATAATAAAAGACAGAAGATGGGCAACCTTATGTATTGTCGGATTATTGATAATGCCCTTTGTTTTGCCGGAGAGTATTCTTTCAAGAATAACAAGCATAGGTAATTTTAAGGATTCATCAACTGCATACAGAGTTTCGGTTTGGATTGCTTCACTCAGAATGGCAAAGGATTTCTGGATATCGGGAATAGGTCTTGGCTCGGGTGCATTTGAAAGAGTGTATCAGAACTATGCGTTAAACGGTGCAGGTTTTGCGCTTCATTCCCATAATTTTTATATTCAGCTTGTTGTTGAAATGGGGATACTCGGATTAATTTTGTTTTTACTTATTATTCTATCCACATATAAACAGATAATTTCAATAAAGGAACGTAACACCATAAATAAAAATGTTACCATTGCAATGGGAGGAGCACTTATAGGTTATCTGTTTCAGGGAGTTGCGGAAAATCTCTGGTACAATTACCGTATGGTATTGATTTTCTGGATATATTTGGGAATACTGCAAAGCGGTGTGAACATAACAAACAAAAATGCAGTTTCTCTTGATTCGATAAAATAATTAATGTGCAAAACAGAGATACTTCTTTTCTGCATTACGGACAGCTGATTCAAAAGAGAAGATTCTGACAGAAGGGAATGATAATAAAAGTGATAAAAACTGTTCATGTCCTTACCGATACAAATGTGGGAGGGGCAGGAATGTGGCTTTTAAATTATCTGAAAAGCTATGACCGGGAAAAATATAGTGTCAGTGTTGCGCTGCCGGAAAAGTCAATGCTTAAAGATAAAATAACCTCACTGGGTGTAACGGTATATGAAATACCCGGTATAGCGGACAGGTCATATTCCAAACAAGGAGTAAAAGAATTTAAAAAATTGTTTAATAATATAAAACCGGATATAGTACATTCACACGCAAGCCTGTCTGCGAGAATTGCGGCAAGACAGCTGGGACTGAGAATTGTAAATACAAGACACTGTCTTGAAGATAAAAAGAAATTCCCGGTAAGTACAATATACGGAATAATAAATAATTATCTCAGTGATATTGTAATAGGTGTTTCAAAGGCAACCTGTGAAAACCTTATTGCCGACGGAATAAAAAAAAGTAAGGTAAGGCTGGTATATAACGGAACATATCCATTAAAAGAACTAAGCCCGGAAGAAAAAACAAAAGTAAGAGAAAAGTATAAAATACCTTTGGAAAATACGGTTGTGGGAATAGTTGCAAGGCTTGAACCGGTAAAAAACCATGAACTGTTTTTAAAAGCAATGCAAAAGGTATTAAAAAACAATAAAAATGTTTCGGTTTTGATTGTTGGAAACGGAACGCAGGAAGAAAAACTCAGATCAATGACAGTACAGCTTAATATTTCAGACAAAGTAATATTTACGGGATATCTTGATGATATAACGGAGGTTATGAATATTATAGACATTAACGTGTTGACATCAACAAAAGAAGCGTTGAGTTTATCTTTGATAGAGGGAATGTTTTTAAAAAAGGCGGCAGTTACAACCGATTCGTCTGGACCGTGTGAAGTGGTGGAAAATGGGAAAACAGGAATTGTTGTGGAAAATTTCAATGATGAACTTCTTGCAGAGGCGATCGGCAAATTGGTAAAAGATAAACAGCTGTGTGAGTTAATGGGAATTGCAGGAGAAAAGAGGGCACAGGAATTGTTTTCTGCAGAGAAAATGGTAAATTCACTGGATGATATATATGAAGAATTGATTAAAAGTGAAAGGAAATAACAAAATGAAATTATTTGATTATAACGGAAAATTATTCGGAAAAATAAGTATTGTGGATTTGATTATTATTGTATTTATAGTCGCGGCCGCAGGTGGCTCATATGTATTTTTGAAAAAAAATATAGATGAAAGCAAAGCAACCCGGTCATATTCAATTATCCTTGAATACAGAGGAATTGAAGAGAACTTGATGAATGCAATAATCCCGGGAAAAACCGTATATGAAAGAGTGCAGAATCAGCCTATCGGAACTTTACAGGATGTGAAGTTTGAACCTGATACCGAATACAATATATCATCTCTTACCGGAGAGCTTGTGTATGAACGAATTCCCGGAAAATATGATGCACACCTGTATCTGGATATAACCACCGATGAAGATATTTATGTGGGTAAATATTTGAGTATCGGTACAAAAGACTTTACCGGTGCCGGATATATTATTTCGGTGGAAAAAAAATAAAGTACTGACAAATTTTGCTAATATATTAAAGAGATACGAATGAATAAATTTGTTTGCTTATGCTTGCATCCGGCTTTGCCGGAGGAATGGAGGAAAAAATGAAAAAAATTCTGGATACAAAGGGAAAACTCTTTGGGGTAATAAATATAATTGATCTTGCGGTAGTTATTGTTATTGTCATTCTTGCGCTTTCTGCTTTTGTGAAGTTTGATCAAAATGAGAAAATAACAAGTTCTGATAAAGAAATAGAATATGTTGTGGAAGTGAAAAATATCAGACAGCCATCGGTTGACGCATTTAAAAAAAATTATGAAGATATAATTGAACCTGATACAAAAAAGGGCATGGGAGATATAATTGATTTGCAGATGTCTAAATCAAAGGAAACAATTATTACTGCCGACGGACATTACAAAGAAGTAGAGCTGGAGGATGAATTTGATGTGTTGCTCACATTGAGAGTAAAAGGAACCGAAACAGAGGATAACTACTATACATTGAACGGAAAAAAACTTATAGTGGGCGATACCGTTACCTTGAACAATGAGTATGTAACCTCTTATGGGGTAGTTAAAAGCGTTGAAGTGGTGACTGAATAATAATGAACAATAAATTTCCATATTCACTTGACAATAAAAGATATCATACATGGAATTACCATCTTCAGCAAAAATTTGGAGAAAAGGTTTTTAAAGTGAGCCTGAATGCAGGCTTTACCTGCCCGAATATTGACGGTACAAAGGGCGTCGGGGGCTGTATATATTGTTCCGATGCAGGAAGCGGAGATTTTGCCGGTAACCCCTGTGAGGATATAGTTACGCAGTTTGAGAATGTAAAAAAACAGATGCTAAAAAAATGGCCGAAGGCAAAATATATTCCGTATTTTCAGGCACATACCAACACATATGCTCCTGTGGAGGTTTTAAAAAGTAAATTTGAACCTGTGCTTTCCATTGACGATGTGGTGGGACTTAGCATTGCAACCCGTGCAGATGCGCTTGAAGATGACGTTGCGGATTACCTTGAGGAATTGTCAAAGCGAACTTATTTGGTTGTTGAATTGGGATTGCAAAGCATTTTTGATGAAACGGGCAAGAAAATCAACAGATGTCATACATACAAAGAATTTTTGGAAGGATATAATAAATTATATGAAAGAGGAATAAATATTTGTCCTCACCTGATAATCGGATTGCCCGGAGAAACGCATGAAATGATGTTGGAGAGTGTAAGGCAGACAGCTGCATTGAAACCTCATGCAATAAAGCTGCATCTTCTTCATGTGCTGAAAGGAACGCCTCTTGCGAAAATGTATGAGCAGGGCGGGATAAAAACATTGACGCGTGATGAATACGTAGATATTATAGTTGATGCATTGGAGATTATCCCCGAAAATATTATTATACAAAGACTTACAGGCGACGGAGCAAGAGACAGCTTAATAGCACCTTTATGGAGCCTAAAAAAATTTTGTGTTTTAAATGAAATTGATAAGGAAATGGTAAGAAGAAATTGTTATCAGGGGTGTAAAGCTTCCGAATTAATTAAAAATTAGAATAGCCTGAAATTATATAAAAAAGTACAGCTGTTAATCGAAAATAAATTATTTTTCGTATTTAACAGCCGTTTTGTTTTATTGAGAAGTTGTATTTGCATCAATAGATGTATTGTCTGAGATTTTTGTTTGGTGTCCGCAGTTTTTACATATTAATGTATTATCAACTTTCAAATGACAGGTGGTTTGACCGCAATTTTCACATTTTTGTATTTCATTGCATAAACCGTTAGCAGAATTATCCGGGTCGGCAATTATACCCATAAGAACAAGTATAGAACATATCGCTGTAACAGCAACCGATAAGGATTCGGTATTTATTTTTATGTCAAATACTTTTAAAAGAATAATAAGTTGTGAGAGTACGCCAAGTAAAACATGCGGTTTTTTCAATCTGTTCCAGATAAGTTTTAATGTTTTCATATTATTCCCTCATTCCGTCGTCGAAAGCAACACAAATTTGTAACATGAAAAGAAAGCAGGCGGTGTATTATGCCATGACAAAACAGGCAAGATATGCAGCTTCTTTTTTGTGTTATACAATTTTATTTTTTTGGTATATAATATGAAAGATAATATGAATATGTGCAACAGCAAAAAAAGGTGCTGTTTTATGCAACACCTGTCTCAAATATTATTTTCCCACACAAAAATCATGGAATATGGCGGATACAATATCATCCGAAATAACAGCACCCGTAATTTCACCCAGATTGTCAATTGCCATATTGATATCTATTGAGGCAATGTCTGACGGCATTGAATTATTAAGGCTTTCTATTGCCCGTTCAAGAGATTCTTTTGCTTTGGTAAGAGCGCCTATATGACGAATGTTTGTCACAATACAGCTGTCGTTTTGACCTACTTCACCAAGATTATACATATTTTTTATTTCCGAAATCAGTTTGTCCACGCCCTCCCCGGTTTTAACGGAAAGTTCAATAGGGTGGATTTCAGGAATGTTATTTAAAGCGGTTATAAATTTTTCGTTTTTTATATCGGATTTGTTTATAAGAATAATTCTTTTTTTGTTTTTCGTTTCTTCAAGAAGTGTAAGTTCGTCTTCAGCTGTTTCGGTGCTTGCGTCAAATACAATTATAACAAGGTCGGCAGACTCTATGCTTTGTTTTGAACGCTCAACGCCTATTTTTTCAACAATATCGTCGGTTTGACGTATTCCGGCGGTGTCGGTAAGAATGAGAGGTATACCGTCTATGCTGACGCTTTCTTCTATAACATCTCTTGTAGTACCTGCAATTTCGGTAACGATTGCCCTGTCATCACGGGCAAGAAAATTAAGCAATGAGGATTTTCCCACATTGGGTTTTCCGGCAATAACTGTTTTTATACCGTTTTTTATAATTTTACCGTTTTCGGCAGAACCTAAAAGTGTGTTGATTTTCTTAAGATTTTTGCTTACTCTGTCAAGAATGTCATCACAGGTAACATCCTCAAGTTCTTCATCGGGATAATCTATAATGACCTGCATAGAAGCCGCAAGATTAATAAGGTCTCCGCGTACTGAGTTAATTTCGTTGCTAAGACTTCCCGAAACCTGAGATAAGGCATTTTTTTGCTCAAGTGAAGTTTTGGAATTGATTATATCAATAATTGCTTCTGCCTGTGATAAATCTATTCTTCCGTTTAAAAAAGCGCGTTTTGTGAATTCACCGGGTTCGGCATAATCTGCTCCGGCTTCTATTATGCATTTTAAAACGGCTTTTGAGGCAATCAAGCCTCCGTGTGTGCTGATTTCAACAACGTCCTCTTTTGTATAGCTTTTCGGCGCACGCATAACTGTTACCAAAACTTCGTCAACAATAGACCCGTCTTTGTCAAGTATATGGCCATAGTGAACGGTATGGGTAGGTGCTTGAGAAATAGGTAGGGAACCTTTAAAAATTTTATCGGTTATTGCACATGAATTGCTTCCGCTTATTCTGATTACCGCAATGCCTCCGACGCCTTTGGGTGTTGAAATTGCTGCAATGGTTCTGTTATCCAAAGTAAAATCCTTCCTTTTTTATAAGTTAAAATCACTTGTTTTCAAGCAGTTTTTTTAATTCTTCCATAAATGTTTCAATATCCGAGAAGTGTTTGTGTACCGACGCAAATCTGACATAAGCAACTTCATCAAGTTCTTTTAACAGACGCATTACCTTCTCTCCTATTTCGGTACTGGTTACCTCTTTTTCCATAGACTGATACAATTCGCCTTCTATGTCATCGGTTATCTTTTCCATCTGAGAAAGTGAAATCGGTCTTTTTTCGCATGCTCTCATAATACCGCGTAATATTTTTTCTCTGTCATACGGCTGTCTTGAGTTATCCTGTTTAATAACGGCAAGAGAAATATTTTCAAGTTTTTCATATGTGGTAAAACGTCTCTGACATTTCAAACATTCACGTCTTCTTCTTATGGAACTTGAATCTTCTGTTGGTCTTGAATCTATAACTTTACCTTCTTTGTATCCGCAATAGGGACATTTCATAAGCAGCACCTCTTTTAAATCATTTGTATAATAAATTTAACTATTAAAAATACCATTATTTCTTGGGATGGTATAAAACAACTAATTATAGCATACTTTTACAGTATATATTATATAACACACAAAAAAATTATTCAATAACTATTTCATTACATTTATCTTACAACATCAATACCGTCCATTCTTACAAGAACAATTTCACGTCCTACCGTAACTATTTTTTCCCAGGGAATAACATAATCGTTTCTTTTTGAAAAAAAACCGAATAAACCGCGTCTGTTGGGAATTATTATGGAACGGATTCTTCCTGTTTCAAAATCAATATCCACATCGTAAATGTAGCCAAGTCTTTCGGCATTTACGATATTAATTACCTCACGCTGCTTTAAATCGCACGCTCTCACCATATATACCACCTCACAATGATTTTATTACGGTAAAAACAAATTTATTCCATCAGCAAAAAAAGGGACATAAATAATGCTCACTGAATAAATGCGATTTTCAATCGCATTTAAAAAAATTATGACTATTGTCAAAATTTTTCATGTAAAATCGAAGATTTTACATAGTTCGCATTGATAAAGTCTGCTGAAATAAATATTTTGGGGG
>CASFSH010000354.1 GCA_949297205.1 uncultured Bacillota bacterium
AAAATTATGACTATTGTCAAAATTTTTCATGTAAAATCGAAGATTTTACACAGTTCGCATTGATAAAGTCTGCTGAAATAAATATTTTGGGAGCAAAATATTTATTCACGGTGCAAGGTTTTTTGCAAAAATGCACAGAACACTTGCACCTAAACAATTCTGTAACGCTTGTAAGCCGCTATGCGGCTGCGTTTCATAATTGTTCAGCAGTCATTAAAGTAAGAAAAAAGAATTGAGTTCAAAAATGATTCTTTACAGAGAAAGACGTGCGGACATAGTCTTGGATTTGTTATATAATTAGTTCAAGATTATGTCCGCGTCTTTGTTTTGAATATCCTTTTTAGAATGTAAAGTTTTTTAATAAGCTGATAAATTGTTTATTTTATATCATAAACTGATTTGATTGTAATATCTTTTGTAAGCTCTTTTAAAGGAATGTCGGTTTTGCATGTAATAATATATTCGTTTTTGTCTGTAATGTCAAAATAATTATCGCTGAGAATAACGTCATGATTTGCAAAATCTATTTCAATACCCTTTGCGAATTTATCCGAGCTTACTTTAAATGTTATAATACCGTTATTTTCAGAGGCTGCAATTTTTATTTCTGGCTGCTGCCATTCAAAATATTTCGGAACGGTAAACAGCTCGCTTCGGCGCATTATAAAATTACCGTTACCGTCATAAAGGTCAACATAATATAAATCGGAATAAATATCTATATCAAGTTCGTTGATATCAACGGTAAATATATCACAGGAACTCAGTTTTTTCAGAGTTGCTTTCTTTTCTCCTGAAACAACCGTATCAAGATTGTTCTTTACAATACCCCATTTTAAAATTACATTTTTTTCGGACAGTGTTTCGTTTGCAACATTTACAGTTATTTTTCCTTTTTCGTTAAAAATTCCGCAGGCAACGGGAGCGTAGAATTTTTTTGCTTCATAATGAAGTGCTTTGTATCTTCCGAAATAATCTACACTTGACCATGAAGCAACAGGCCAGCAATCGTTAAACTGCCAGTAAATTGAACCCATGCAGCAACCACGTATTCTTCTGAAATGTTCAACGCCGAGCCTTATTGCTTCTGCCTGTAGAAGCTGTGAAGCATATACGAGATTTTCAAAAGAAGTAGGGTAGAGATACTTATCGGAAAGGTATGTTAATATTTTTGTGTTTCCGCTTTTGCATTTCTGATGATTTTCAACCACTCTTGAAAAGGCATTCATGTTTTTTTCTTCACAAAAACTTTTTATTGTTTTTATGTTAGGGAAACTTTCAAAACCGTATTCGGAACAGAATCTGAATTTGTGGTTTCTGTATTCTTCAAAGGGGATATTTCCGTGCCATACAAGCCAGTAATGAACATCTCCGACCTTATCGCTTGAAGGGTCAGCAAGCCCGCCCCCGCTTGAAGGGCTTGAAGGCCAGTAAAAGGTATTTGGAGCATATTTATAGCTTATTTCGGGAAGCAGTCTTTCAAAAAGTTCGATATAATCGGCCTGAACAAGCTCATTGTTTATACCCCAGTCTACCAAGCCGCCCTCCATTTCGTTGTTTCCGCATAAAATTGCAAGAGAGGGATGATAAGCTATTCTTTTAAGATTATATTCAGCTTCTTCGGTAAATTCCTGTTTCATTTCTGAGGTAAGCCATATATTTGCACAGGCAACCATGTAATCCTGCCATACCATTATACCTGCCCTGTCACATATTTCATAAAAATCATCACTTGGATAGTAACCGCCGCCCCATACTCTCAAACAATTGAAATTGGCATCAACACAGCTGTCAATAAGTTTTTGAGTTGTTTGTCTGTTAACTCTTGCATATAAGCTGTCCTGGGGTATATAATTTGCACCCATGGCAAAAATTTTCTCACCGTTTACTATAAAACAGAATTCTTTTCCGTAATCATCAGATTCTGTACTGACATAAAGGGTTCTCAAACCTATTGTTTTTATTGTTGTGTCTGTTATTTCACCGTTGTTCTTTATGTATATTTTAACATCATATAGGTTTTGTTCACCTATTCCGTTCGGCCACCAAAGTTTTGGATTATCAATTGTGATTTTCCCTTTTTTGTTTTCAAGTTTGACGGTTTTGCCGTCGGCTTCGGCAAACATTTCGCAGTCGGAATCTTTTATTGTTGAAACATTAATCAATAAATCAACGGAGTTATCGTGATGTTCCTGGTTAATAATAATATCTTTCACACGGTCCTTGTTATATCCTGCAATTTCAACATCTCTGAATATGCCCATGTCAGGCAAAGTCGGACCCCAGTCCCATCCGGACATACAATATGCTTTTCTTAAATGAGCGGCACCTGCAAGACAATTTGCATCGGTAAAAGTATAATGTCTTGCATTCATTTTCTTAAAATATTTGGTTGGCGACTTGAAATGAAGCTTTATTGTGTTAATTCCTTTTTTTGCTATGTTTGAAATGTCATATATGTATCTTCGATGCATATTTTTGACGCTTGAAATCAAAATGTCATTAAAGTAAATGTCACATATGGTGTCAAGACCGTAAAAAATAAGATCGGTAAAATCCTTTGATACAATGTCTTCGTTCAATTCAAATTCCGAATAAAAAATACAGTCATTATCCGATAATTCTGCGTACTTTCTTTCATTCAATCCATAAAAAGGATCGTCTATAATGTTATGTTCATACAGAACACTGTACATGGAACAGGGAACTTTGCAGCTAAGACCTTTATGGTCATTATAATCCATTTTCCAATCTTTTATGTACATAAAAATCACTCCGTTCGTAAAATTTAATACGGTTATGTATTATTGAAATTATTATATAATATAAGAAACAAAAAAGCCCGACAATTAATGTTAATTGTAGGACAATTTTTGTCATTTTCTCAATGAAGAAGGGGGTATTCCGTATTTTTGATGAAAGGAACGGGTAAAATGCCTTAAGCTGTTGAATCCGCATGTATAGCATATTTGAGTAATATTCATTTTTGATAAGGTTAGGAGTGAATATGCATAGTCCAGTCTGCAGTTGTTAAGGTATGTATTAAAGCCTGTACCTACTGTTTTTTTAAAAAGCTTACAGAAGTATGACTGTGAATATCCGAATTTTTTGCTTATACTTTCGAGAGTGATATTTTCTCTGAAATGAGTGGAAATATATCCTTCCGCAAGACTGATATTGTGAAGTTCGTCTGTATTTTTTTTATTGTGCATTCTCAGAAATTGTATAATAATTCTTTCGAGAATATTGGAAATGCCGTAAAAAGAATAGCTGTCAAAAATATTGTATTCTGTAA
Organism: uncultured Bacillota bacterium; assembly: GCA_949297205.1. Taxonomy (GTDB): domain Bacteria; phylum Bacillota; class Clostridia; order UBA1381; family UBA1381; genus RGIG1988. Next base: position 3,296 of record CASFSH010000354.1, read on the forward strand.
GTGCGTCGGAAAAAATATCTTTAAATTCAGGTACATTTTTCAAAATGCAGCCTCCGACTTCCGAAAGGTTAAAGGAATTTTTTATTATGTCGTTTGTAAAATGTATTGTTATCGTATTAACGCAGTCCGAAATATGCTTGTACGAATGTATATTCATGGGCGAAACAAAAATCAGGTCATTGGGTTCGGCTGTGTAATGTTTGCTGTCAATGATACACTCGGCACTGCCGTCAATAATATATTCAAATTCATAGAAATTATGACTGTGTTCATTCCATTCATTAAAACAATTGTGTGTTATTGATACACCGTATCTCGAAAAAAAGTCATCTTTATAATATATCGTTATATTTTTTGGCATATTGTTCTCCATTCTCTGTATTAATTTACCGATATAAACATAAAATGTATTGTATATAAAAATAATATCATAAATATCTATTCTTTTCAATAGATGAATATTATTTTTTATAAAAACAGAATATGAAATTCCTTGAAAGGAGAAGTTATGTTACTGAGTTTTATGAAATCCAAAATCATTAAGGTTATTGTTTGCATTTGTGTGTTGTTTATTTTTAGTCCTGCGGAGAAAATATATGCAATTGAAACATCGGCTGAATGTGCCTGCCTTATTTCAGCTGACAGCGGGGAAATTTTATATGCGAAAAATGCAGAAACAGTGCATCCTATGGCGAGTACAACAAAAATAATGACGGCATTACTGGCAATTGAAAAAAATACACTTGACGATACTGTTATTGTTTCCGCTAACGCGGCTTCGCAGGAAGGGTCAACTATATATCTTCGGAGCGGAGAAGAAATATCCATGAAAAATCTTATATACGGTATGATGCTTAATTCGGGAAATGACGCAGCCTGTGCAGTAGCGGAACATATATCGGGAAGCGTTGAAGAATTTGCACGGGAAATGACTCAAAAGGCACATGATATAGGTGCGCTGAATACATCCTTTAAAAATGCCAGCGGACTTGATGATGACGGACACTATTCAACAGCGCTTGATATGGCAAAAATTGCGGCTTACGCTATGAAAAATCCAAAGTTTTGTGAAATTGTATCGACCAAAACAAATGAAATAGAAACAAGTTCGGGAGTTACATACCTGAAAAATCATAATAAATTGCTGTGGAATTATGACGGATGTATAGGAATAAAGACGGGATATACAAAAAGCACGGGAAGATGTCTTGTTTCCTGTGCGCAAAGGGATGGTATTACCTTAATAGCTGTTACATTGGTTGCCCCCAATGATTGGCAGGATCATACAAAAATGCTTGATTACGGTTTTGAACAAACCGAAAAGATATATATTGCCCAAAAAGACAGTGTTATGAAAAGTTACGAAATTAATAATCAGACATTCAATGCAGTGTGCGGGGGAGATATTACAGCTGGTGTAAAGAAAAATGAAAAACAAAATATTGATGTTACGCTTCATGCAATAAAAGCACCCACATTTAATATACAAAAAAACGAAAAAATCGGATATGCTGAATTTTATCTCAACGGTAATTACATGGGACAGTGTGATTTGCTGTGTGACCGAAATGTAATAATTAAAGAGAATACTTCTAAAGACAGTTTCTTTGACAGTATATACAAAATAATAAAATTAATATTGCTAAAACTGTAAATTTATAGTATAATAATATGCGTGTTTAATAAGGGCCTATCTCGTTATTTAACGAGGATAAAGACATTGTGCAGCAGTAGGCAATCTGTGGGAGAATGAGCTGTGAATATGTAACCCACCGCCTAAAGAGTCAGAGGACATCTTGCCCGCAGTTATAAAATTTACGGATTTGGAGAAAAGAATAATGGGAGAAATTGTAAGACTTCAAAAATATATTGCCATGAGCGGAGCGGCGTCAAGAAGAGCTGCCGAAGAAATGATAAAAAACGGAAGAGTTTCCGTTAACGGAGTCCCTGTCAGCGAGATGGGAATAAAAGTTGAAATCGGGGCCGATAAAGTACATTTGGACGGAAAAGAAATAAAGCCGGAATTGAAAAAATACTATATAATGTTAAATAAACCTGTCGGTTATGTTACGACGGTAAGCGATCAGTTTGACAGACCTACCGTTATTGATCTTATAGGCGAAGAAATTAAGGCAAGGGTTTTTCCTGTGGGCAGACTTGATTATGATACTCAGGGATTGCTTCTTATGACAAATGACGGAGATTTCACTTATAAAGTGACTCATCCAAAACACAGAATAGATAAAACTTATGTTGCCGAGATAAAAGGCGGAATAACCGTAAAAGGACTTAATGCCCTTAGAAGAGGTGTTATTATAGACGATTATAAGACATCTCCCGCAGAGGTTGAAATGTTATCTGCGGAAAAAGGTGTTACGGTGATAAAAATTACGATTCATGAGGGAAAGAACAGACAGGTAAGAAAAATGTTTGAAGCAGTGGGATGCAAGGTTTTAAGCTTGAAAAGAATAAGTATAGGAAAAGTAGAATTGGGAAATCTTCCCATAGGCAGATGGAGATACCTTACAAGCCATGAAATAAGCTATCTTATGAAATAGTAACATTTTTATATCATTTTTTCGTAAAATAATAATACTTTTTTGTTACAACTTTAATACAATTATTGCAACAAATGTTGTTTTATGATAAAATAATATGTAAGTTTTTTATGGGGAAAATAAAAGTTTGAAATAACAAAAGAAAATGCAGCTTGTTAAACATGGGTATATAATGGAATTGAATTTATTAACATGAATGACATGTTTGCTTGCTCAGCTGATGAGCGGAACGGAGATTGTTATGAATGGTAATTTAAAAAATACGTTTTTTAATCTTTTTCTTGTAATGGTATTTTTTATGGGAATAAGTGTAATGCCTGTAAAGGCAAATAACTGGTATGATACATATATGATATTCTGTAATCAGAGAGGCATTGTCACAGGAGATGAAAACGGTGATCTGATGCCTGATGAGTTTCTGACACGTGAACAGATGGTAAAAATAATTATAAAAGGATTATCAATAGATATGACTCACTTGGGAAGTGCGGAATACGATGATATTACGGCCGACAGATGGTCATATCCTTACATATGCAAGTATCAGGAATATGTAATCGAACAAACAAAAAATTTTAACCCTACTGAATTTGTAAAAAGGGAAGAGTTTTTGGCAATGTCAATTAAAATGTCAACACTGGGAAGTATTAAACCTTCACACATGGATGCCATGAAATCAGCCTTTAAGGATTGGGAACAGATTGATGAAAAATACATTGATTACATTGCTGTAGGGTATGAAAAAAATTGTATAGCAGGATCACAGGGATATTTAAAGCCCAAGGATAATTTAACCAGGGCGGAAGCATGTTCTTTAATTTATAAA
>CASFSH010000355.1 GCA_949297205.1 uncultured Bacillota bacterium
ACCGATTCTGTATTTTAATCCGCAAACTCTGTCAAGCTCCAATGCATGAGATGAAACCTCCATAATAATACTTTGCGCACCGAGATCTTTCATATTTTTCATTATTGACCACAAATCACATGATTCCGGCGTGGTAGAAGTTGAAAATGCATCATCCGTAAGGTGCCGATTATAGTAGCACCCGTTTGTTCCGATAATTCCCACATTATAACCTGCATGATTCAAAATATCACGCGCCAAATGAGTGACGGTGGTTTTTCCGTTTGTACCCGTTACTCCTATCATTATAAGAGATTCATCCGGATTTTGGTATATTTTTTTAGCTAATTCCGCCATCTTTGCTCTTGTATCCTTGAACAACAGAACAGGTATACTGCACGATATAATGCTGTCGGCAATAACCGCTTCAGCTCCTCTCATCTCTGCTTCTTTTATGTATCTGTATCCGCTGTCCTTGTATCCTCTTATACATACAAAAACATATCCCGGTTTAATCTTTCGTGAATCACAGGTAATTCCTCTTATGACACAATCTTCTTTAGGCCATGAGGAGCCAAATAATTCACTTGCTAAAATAATACCATCACCTTTCATTAATTTATTAAATCTTTCAAATACTGTTATCGTTGTATCTTAATACATTTTACAGGATTTTGGTATAATACATCAATCGGAAGATGCGTGTCTGAATTCTACGCTGACTACTGTCGCAGGCTGTACCCTTTCTCCCGGCTCTATGCTTTGTTTAACTGCATATGCACCCGATGTGGAATTCAATCCTGCACCTACTGCCTCAAAATTCAGTCCGTACTCTTCAAGAACTCTTCTTGATTCCGCAACCGACAAACCGGAAACATCAGGAACGGAGACCAAATTTTCTTCATCTATAGGCTCGGTATAAATAATAACCGTAGAATCCTCTATAATACTTGCTCCCGGTTTGGGAAGCTGATCTTCAACAGTTGTTATCTCACTGTTGCCCGATACTCTTGTTTTAAATCCCGAATTTTCAAGAATTTGTTTTGCTTCCTCTACAGACAAACCTCTTATTTCAGGCACGGATTTTGATGCCGTTGCAGCTTCTTCCTCCGTAAGCTGTCTTTCTATACCCATATATTCAAGGGTATCTTCAATAACAGATCCAACTACGGGGGCACATATTGTTCCTCCGTAACGTACTGCACACTGCGGCTCATCCATGATAATCAGACATACTATTTCAGGGTCATCTGCCGGTGCAAAACCAACAAACGACGCAATTCGTTTATCATTATTTCTTCCCTTTTCGGATGTACCCGTTTTTCCGCCTATTCTGTAACCTTTAATATATGCATTCTTACCCGAACCGGTAGGACTTGAAACGACACTTTCAAGGATTTCACGCATTTTACTTGATGTTTCTTCAGAAATAACCTTGTTTCTTATTTCAGGCTGATACGATTTTACAATACCGTTTTCATTTCTTATTTCTTTAACTATAAGCGGCTTCATCAAATTTCCGCCGTTTATTACCGAAGATATAGCACATATATGCTGTATAGGCGTTATGGAAAATCCCTGACCAAAAGCACTTGTTGCAATATCGGTATCGGAAAGTTTATCCTTCTGATAATAAATACTGCCTGATTCACCGTTTAATTCTATACCGGTTTTTTCGGTATAACCAAATGCGGTAAAATACTCCATAAATTTTTGTGATCCTATCCTCAAGCCCAATTCCATAAATACCGGATTACATGAATTCTGAACACCCTGTACAAAGGTCTGCGATCCATGTCCCTCAACCTTATGACATTTAATCTTTCTGTCTGCTATCTGTTTATATCCTGCGCAATAAAATGTAGAATTTTCATTTACAACATTTTCTTCCAAAGCAACAGCAGCAGTTATTATTTTAAAAGTTGAACCGGGTTCGTATGTATCGGAAATGGCTTTATTTCTCCACATCTTCTGCATTATAAGATTTGTTGCCTCTTGCCGTGTTTCTTCATTCTCCGAATTATATCCCGCGAGATTTTCATTCTCGTCAAGATCAACCGCAAGATTAACAAACTGAGATATATCATTATAGGCATTTACATCAAAATCAGGCTTTGTTGCCATAGCATAAATTTCTCCGGTTTTGGGATTCATTATAATTCCTGCAGCGCCTTCTTTTAGAGAATATTCGGTAACAGCTTCTTCAAGTGCTTTTTCAAGAAAATGCTGTATTGTTTCATCTATTGTTAGAACAACGTCTGCGCCCTTTTCCGCATTTGTCATATCCTCATATTGATAATCCATATAAAGACCTGACGCAGACTGTGCACTTATAATACTTCCGGGTTTTCCCGAAAGTTCATTATCAAACATAAGCTCTATACCCATTCTTCCGTCATTATCATACCCTGTAAAACCAAGAATATGAGGTGCAATCCCATATGAATAATACCTTTTTGAATCCGCTTCAAAACTGATTCCTCTAAAATATTCACTTACATCAGGATTTAATTTTGAATCCTTGAGTTCTGTAATCGCATTTGATTCTTCCACATTCAGGCGCTTTTTTATCAGCTGATACCTCGTTCCTTCTTTTGTAAGTCTTTCATATATATAATCATATTCAAGATTAATTATAGGTGCAAGTCTTGTTGCAACAATTTCCGCCGCATCATCTTCCATTATCTGCTTTGGATTACACACAAGAGAATTTACCGAGGCACTTTCTGCAAGGGCTTTACCGTTTCGATCATATATTGTTCCTCTCATTGCAGTAACTTTTGAAGACTGTGTCTGCTGATCTATTACTGCTGCAGTATATTCTTCGCATTTAAATATCTGCAAATATCCTATTCTTACCAACGTCATCGACAACAATATTACCATAACCATTAATAATACCATTGCGCTGAATTTTACTTTTCTGATATTCCTATGCATTTTATGACCAGCGACTCCTTTCTCAAATTTAAATTAATCGTTTAATTACAGTCTTAACAATAGATTCTATACTGCAATATCATAACTAAAAAGTTAGATATACGATTTTATTCAAATTATTTTTTTCTTAAATACATTATTCTCTATATTTCTACATAAACTCATAATTCTACAAAAGCCAAAGACAGCTTTCAAAAAAATCTGCTGTCTTTGGCTACCATAGCGGTTTGTTAATATAAACTTAAATCTCAATTAATTTTATTTTATTCCCAACGTAAATATTCCAATTATATTTTTCTTGAAGCTGTCTGCAGCCTTATTCACTTTATTTTTTACACCCTCTACCTCTCCTGATGTAACTTCCGTCACATCTTCACGGTCAATACTCACATACTCAATCTGATACTGTTCGGGTCTCTGCATATTAAGCCTTGTTGTTGCTATTTGTTCTATTGTTGTAAGATCCACACTTTGTTCCAGTTCAAATACTCTCTGACTTGTATATGTTTCAAGATCCGTGAGTTCTGCCTGTTTTGATTTTATTTCCTGCTGAGTTTCATATAACATGACATTTTTTGAAATCATGAAATAGGCAGCTGCAGATAATATGAGTGCATATACAATTGGTTTAAAATTTCTGATTTTCTTTTTTCTTACACCAGGATTTTCTTTCACAGGTTCTGATATTTTTGTCTGTTCATCAAGATATTCTTTATAAGCAAGATTTGAATAACCCATTATCAGCACGCCTTTCTATGTTTTTATACGGAACAAAGAAGAAACGCATCTGCTAAAATTTTATATTTTTTCCGCAATTCTCAATTTCGCACTTTTCGAACGAGAATTTTCGGATTCTTCTTGTTCCGACGGTAATATCGGTTTTTTTGTAATTATCTTAACAGCAGGCTGCTTATTGCAGACACAGACAGGAAAAGTTTTAGGGCATGTACAGCCTGCTGCCAATTTTGCATATGTTTGTTTAACTATTCTATCCTCAAGAGAATGAAAAGTAATTATTGCAATTCTTCCTCCGGGATTAAGGCAATCAACCGTATCGGTAATTGTTTTTTCAAGTATACCCAATTCATTGTTAACCTCAATTCTTATTGCCTGAAATACTCTTTTTGCAGGATGAGAACCGGATTCCCTCGCCTTTTGCGGTATTGCCGATTTTATAATATCAACCAATTCAAATGTTGTTTCTATCGGTTTTCTTTTTCTGCGGTCTGTAATAAACTGTGCTATTCTTGCAGACCATTTTTCCTCACCAAATTCATAAAATATTTTTGTGAGTTCTTCTCTTGAATAATTATTTAAAACCTCATAAGCACTCAATTCATTGTCTCGATTCATTCTCATGTCGAGTTTTGAATCATGCATATAGGAAAAACCTCTCTCTGCATTATCAAGCTGATATGAAGAAACGCCAAGATCCATAAGCATCCCGTCGATTTTTTCTATATTGAGATTATTCAATATCTGTTTTATTTCAGAAAAATTATTATTTACGAAAGTAACTCTGTGGGAATAATCTGCAAGTCTTTTCTTTGATGCTTCTATTGCTTCGGCATCTCTGTCTATTCCAATTAATGAAATACTCTTATTATGTGAAAGTATTCCCAGGCTATGACCTCCTCCGCCGAGAGTCCCATCAACATAGATACCGTTTTCTTTTATATTTAATCCTTCTATCGTTTCATTGAAAAGCACCGAAATATGTTTAAATTCCATTTTTCCTCCATAACAGTTCTGCAATCTTTTGTCAAAACTGTTTTATGTTATATGAATAGCTGATATTTCTGAATACCTTCTATAATAATATCTGTATCATCTTCTTCATCTGACATCTTGTTCCATGTATCAGCATTCCATATTTCAAGTTTACTGTTTGCTCCCACCAACACAATATCCTTTTTCAATCCGGCATATTCAATCAATGCATCAGTCAAAGGAATTCTCCCCTGTTTATCCAATTCACAGCTCATTGCTTTTGAAAACAGCTTTCTGATAAATTTCGCAACATTGACATCTGTTCCTGACGGAAGTTCATGTACTTTATTTGACAATGTTTCCCACTCGGTTTCCGTATAAAGATTTAAGCATGGTTCTAAGGGAGATTTTGTAATATAAACGGTGCCGGACAGTTTTTCTCTTATCTTTGCAGGTAAAATAAATCTGCCGCGTTCATCCAATTGACGTTCATATTCCCCAACAAAAAAAACCATCCGTTTCACCGTCCTTTCAAATAAATTAATAGGAGTTTGAGTATTCCGGCAAATGGGATGTCGTATTCAATTCACTCCCAAATCACCCCATTTAATCCCTTTCACTCCCTATTATACACTATTCTTTCCAATATTGCAATAGGTAAAGCAAAAAAAATTAAAAATTTTTTAAGAAAAATTACAAATATTACTGTTATATTTTTTCTTTGTTATACTAAAAATTTTGTTTAAAATATTTTATTTATTTTTACATCAATTTTTTCGCTTCATTGCTGCATTTTTTTATTTTCAAAAAAAATAAAGAAATTTACTTGAAATATAATTTTAATATCGAACACTTGTTCGTTTTATTAATTTATGAAAAAAATATTACACTCTTGTAAAATGGTTCTAAATGGTGTATAATGTATATTGTATTAAAAAATGAACAAAAAAAATCAACAGATTGGGGTTTTAAAAATGGCCGTTAATATTACAAATGAACTTGTACAGGAATTTTCACTAAAGGAATGGCAGGCAGTGAATACCATAAAACTGATAGATGACGGAAATACTATTCCGTTCATTGCCCGATACAGAAAAGAGGCAACCGGTGAGCTGTCTGATGAAATACTAAGAAGCTTTTATGAAAGACTTTGTTATTTAAGAAACATTGAAGAAAAAAAAGCCGAAGTAATTCGTCTTATTGATGAACAGGGTATGCTTACCGACGAACTTACCGAGGCAATAAACAACGCAAAAACAATAACAGAAATTGATGATATATATCGTCCATTCAGACCAAAACGAAGAACAAGAGCAACAATTGCAAAAGAAAAAGGACTTGAACCATTAAGTAACATAATACTTGAACAAAATAAAGATATAAATATCGAAGATGCAGCCAAAGAATATATTGATACCGAAAAAGGCGTTGAAACTATTGATGATGCAATTGCCGGTGCTATGGATATTATTGCAGAAATGATTTCCGATAATGCAGATTACCGCAAAGAATTAAGAGAAAAAACATATAAAACAAGTATTCTTGTTTCAAAAGCATCATCAGAAGAAGACAGTGTTTACAGTATGTATTATGATTTTTCAGAACCTGCCTCAAAGATAGCAAATCACCGTATATTAGCCATTAACAGAGGCGAAAAAGACGGATTTTTAAGTGTCAAGTTGAATACAGATGAAGATACCATGACACAATATCTGAAAAATGAAACAATAACAAATAAATCTCCGGCCGAAAAATATCTTGAATTGACCTGTGAAGATGCATACAAAAGACTTATTGCACCATCTATAGAAACAGAAATAAGAAATATTCTCACCGACAGAGCACAGGAAGCTGCAATAAAAATATTCTCGAAAAACCTTAACGGGCTTCTTTTGCAGCCGCCTATTAAAGGGAAAACAATTTTAG
>CASFSH010000356.1 GCA_949297205.1 uncultured Bacillota bacterium
ATCTGCAACCCATGTGCTTTTTGTTGCAATTTCCCATTCTGCCCCCGGTGAATAGCTATAATTTGTCAGTCTGACATCGCTCTTTGCTCTTATTGCCCTTATGCCATTTACATACATATTACGGGAGGCTACATTTCCGACATAAGTCTTATATATACCCTTTTCTTTATCATACAGTTCCCATGAATAAACCTTTGACTCAGCACCGGACAAAAGGGCTTTGCCATCACCGTAGCTTGTATAAATTATGCTAAAACCGTTAGTACCGGAGTCATTCTGATTAAGTTCAAGGGTTTCTGTCATAATATGTGTTCCTGCTTTTAGGAATACATAGATATTTCCAATCATATTTTCGTTATTTGCTCTTACAATTTCCTGTGCCTTAGATATTGTCTTCAAAGGATTTGGTAAAGTTCCGGTATTTTCATCACTACCTGATACAGGGTCAACATAGATAAATCTTCTTCTCTTCAGTTCTATGGCATTTTTAACCATTTCGGTTGCCTCTGCCCTTGTAATTGTGCCGTTGCTCCTAAAAGTATTATCTTCATATCCATTAATCAATCCCAATGCTGATGCGTTATTTATATATGAAGCATAAATCCCAAAGCCGCTGCTATCTGAAAAATTTTTAGCATCTGTTTCGGGTTTTTGACCGAGTGCAGCAGCATATTTAACTAATAAGGCACTTGCTTCGCCTCTTTTTAAGCTTTGTTCCGGATATATTTTATCGCCTACAATCATCTCAGACGGTATCAATCCTATCTCTTCAGCTGCCGTAAAAGTTTTTGCATACCACGATTTCTTATCAACATCAGAATAGGTCTTTTTAATTTCATCTCTTTTTACACCCAAACTATTTATTAAAAAAGTCAAAAATTCAGCTCTTGTGACATTAGCATTCGGTGCAAATTCGGTTTCACTGATACCGTTAACAATTTTATCGGCACTGAGTGCGTCTATCGTGGATTTTGCCCAGTGATTTACTGTATCGGTAAAATTCTTGGATTCTGTATCCTTTGCCTTTGGCAGTGGATCTTCATCCCATTTATACGTTTTTGGCATTCTCGGGGACTCTGAATCGGCATATCCGCGTGGAATCAATGTAAAATTGTCCATATACACATAAATTTTTTCCTTATATCTTCCTAAACGAATACCGAACTGAATATTATCATTCACTTTTTCACCGTCGGCATTTAATCCTGTATAGGTAAAAGTGTGTGTAATCTGAGTCCAATTTTCACCTGCTTTACTTTTAAACTGAGTTACTTGCATATCGGGATTATTATATGCTTCATATGCATATCCATAGTTAAAATAGCCTGTAACATCAACTTCACCGACTCCTTTATCGGTTTTTGCCCACATGGAAAAATCATAGGTTTCTCCGGGTGTAAGTCTTAAATCATGTATCCATGTTTCAGTTGCCATATCAACCAACACTTTAATACAATATTCACCGCTTTGAGGATTTTCAGTAATTCTTTCATAATCGGCTGAATGCCTTGAACCCCAACCTCCTGTTGACAGCAGCTGTTCAAAATCTCCATTGATAAAAAGATTCTCTTTTTCATCAGCATACGAAGATATACCCGTTGATAAAAAACAGGTAAAACACATTATTAGCGATATAATTTGTTTTTTCATATCATTCTCCATTCTGACTGTATAAAACAGACTTTCATTTTGATCCAAACAACTTTGTAATGCGGAAAAGAAAACGCATATGCATGTTTTCAAAACTGCAATACAGATTATATGCATTGCGTTCCGATAACAGGCAAAACAATCCGCTTATTTTTTACATTGATTATTCAAAAATAAATAATCTTTGCACATTGTTCTGATTTACATGAACAACTATTTTTTTGCCGATATAAAGCGGTAATTCTGTTCGTGAAATCTGTTTGCAGCTTTCTGTTTCTGAATTATAAACTACAATTCTGTCAGAGGAAATTCTTGCTAATTCCGAACGTATTGTAACCTTTGTCTGGTCGTTATTACTCCATGCAATATTATCCTCATAATAAGTTGTCTGATATTGCAGAAAGTCAGATGTGGCCGCTTCCAATTCTGAATATGCAATCCTTGTTGCTTCATTATATTTTCCTGTTCCGGCATAGTAAGCTGCATACTCACTTAGTCCTATCAAAGGTCTTAACTTTGCATTCGTATTATCAAAGTTTGGATCTTCTACACAGTCATAATCAAGTACAAGCTCAATTTTCGTTACATCGCCGACTGAATTTTTTGCAACCCTGATTATATCTCCGGGTGATAACTCTGATACATCTACACCCTTGATCCATGAAATACCACTGTTTGCAACAGGTGTAGATGTTTTGTCAATAGTTAAATCAAGATCTCCCGTTATATTCAGCTTGGTTTCACCATTTTGCGGCTCCCACGCATAAATAACTGTAGCAGCAATATCATCATTTATCAATTCATCCAAAATATTTGTAACACAGTACATTTCAACTGTATTGTTAGATATGACAGACTGTGCCGCATCATATGCGATAATTAAATCAGCAATCATCAGGTCATCATTGCCGTATGCAAATATTTTGTACGGTTTATTCTTTATCTGTTCCGAATAACCATCGTAATTTACCGTTGTATATGCTTCATCACCCTCGCTTGGATTGCTTGGTATAGATATAATCTTTGTTCTGCCTTCTACTTCGGCAGCCGCTCCGACAGCTATTTTATTATTAGCACTGAAATTATCTCCCTGAGCCAGCAATCTTAATTC
>CASFSH010000357.1 GCA_949297205.1 uncultured Bacillota bacterium
CTGAATTGATTGATTCAACTTCATATGTGCCGATTAGAGTTATAAGTGAGTATTCCGGCTGTGATGTGGTATGGAGAGCAGAAGACAGGACAATTATAATAAACTCAAAGTAAAACATTTATAGTAGTAAAGATATGTGAAATAAAGAATGCAAATGCTGAAGTTAAAATATAATTTATCTTAATATAGTCTTTGGTTAAGGAGAAAAGATGGAAATAAGAATAAATACATTAACACCTGAATTGTTTTTGGAACTATATAGATCAGTCGGCTGGGATGCTCCATGTATAGGACAGGTTATAACTGCGTTGGAAAATACCATTGCAACATTTACGGCTTATGACAGAAATTGTGCTGTGGGAATGGTTAGGCTGATAGGGGATGGGGGTATGTCATTTTATATTAAAGATTTTGTTGTAATCCCACCATATCAATCAAGGGGAATAGGAACAAGTTTGATAGAGAGTCTGGAAAAATATATAAGAGAAAACATTACCGCTGACTGGGCAGTCAGTTTAGAATTAATCAGTACAAAGCAAGCAGTTCTTTTTTATAAGAAAAACGGATTTGAAGAAAGACCATGCGAATGGGACGGCCCCGGAATGTTTAAAATGATTAGATGATTAAAGAAATAATTAAAAATAGCTAAATTCAAATAATCAATAAATTTTAGAGATTTTTTTATCAGAATTCAATTATATGATATTGACATTTGCCGTATAGGTTAACTATAAGTATTCATGTTGACTTTAAAAAATACAAACATATATAAAATCAGTTGACTTACCAATTCTTTTATGATAAAATTCAAACAGAAAAAGGACACAATGGTATGGGATTTTGAAAATATGGTATCTATAACTGAGTCAGAAACAATTAAATAGCTTTAAATGTATATATTCGGAATTAAATGACCATATATTCAAACGAAGGGATGGATATTTATATATGTTGAGATTAATATAAATGCCTGACCGCATTTACAATTTTTATAAGAAAGAAGAGGTACATCTATGAAAAAAATACTATCAGCATTTTTGGCATTTACAACTCTTATGCTTCCGTTATCGGCAGTAACGGCGGAGGAGGCGGCAGGCGTCAGCTCACCTGTATTTATTGAAGAAACACCGACGGTTACAGTTACTGCACCGAGTGATTGGGCAAGGGAAAGCGTAGATGCCGCAAACGACATGGGTATTACCGACAAAACACAATCGTTTAATTATTCCGCACCGATTACAAGAGAACAATTCTGTGATATGATTTACAACTACATAAAGGTGCTTGGTATTGACATAGAAAGCACTGAATCTTCTTTTACCGATACAGACAATGAAAAAATTTCAGCATTAAATAAAATGGGAATAATAAATGGTAAAACCGAAACGGAATTTGCACCGAATGACAATCTTACCCGTGAGGAAGCGGCGGTAATTCTTAACAGAATGATAAACGAAACAATACCCGTTGATGTTACCGAAATGTATTTTGTCTTTGATGATGAAGCGGAAATTTCCGACTGGGCAAGCGGTGCAATTCAGGTAATGTGTAATATGGGAGTTATGAACGGTGTGGGCGAAAACAATTTTGCACCTAAGGACAGTTACACTGTTGAACAGGCAATTACAACCATAATGAGAGTGTATGCAGTACAACAGCCGAGCATAGGTATAATAGGCGGCGCAGACGGCCCTACCGAGATTATAGTTTCCGGTGTGCCGGAGTCGGTAAAAGAAGTTATAAACATTGAACCTGTCGAAAGAACGGAAGAAAATGAATCACTTTATGATAAAGGCCTTGAAATTGCAAAAACAATAGATATGCTTGCAGAGTCTGATATATACCGGACAATTACCGATGCCGATAACGGCGTTTCGGAGCTTATGGATAAAATCGGACAGCAGGACTATGAAACACCTGTTGCGGCAGTAAAGGTAAGCGGTGATTATGACAAACTTTTTGACCTTATCTTTAATGCGGAGGGACTGGAAATTGATGATGAATTAAAGAATATAATTAAGGAAAAATATGATTTCAATTCTCATATGGCAAGCATTTTAAATGCCCGTGACGGTGCCGATATGATTGCCGCAGCGTCACTGCTTTCCGATAAGGATATATTTCTTTTTGACGGTCTTTCGGAAAAGAATACTTATCTGTATCTGTTTGACTGTGATTTTGCTGTCAGTGTAACCTTTACACCATATAATGACGGAATTGTTGAGGCTTGCGGAATGATAGTAAAAAATGAATTTAAAGATACTACTCCGGAAGGGATATTGTCAGCATTTGAACCATATTAAATAAACAAATGCCTGTATTGCGGTTTTATATATGAACCGTTAATACAGGCATTTTATATTATCAGAAATAATAATCATAGCATTTTAATTCTGTTTATAAGTTTTATTGCAATAATCTTTCGGTTTTTTCCCGGTTATTTTTAAAAACGCTTTATAGAAATTTGATGCGCTGGAAAAACCGCATTGTTCGGCAATTTCAAGTTTTGTCATATTGGTTGTTTTAAGCATTTCTATTGCTCTTTCAACTCTTTTTATGGTAATATATTCCCATGGGCTGATGCCGTTGAATTTTTTGAAAATATATGAAAAATATGTCTGTGCCATGCAGGCGGTATCGGCAATATCTTTAAGTGTCATTTTATTATTCAGATTAGAATCTATATACTGCATTGCATTCATAAGCTGATCTGTAGAGTTTGCTGATGTAATCACAGCGTCCATATTTATATAAGGATAATTTCTTAAAATATGTATGAGCGCAGACAGAAGAAGATATTTTACTTTTATCTTATATCCGGTCTTCTGATTACGCAATTCATTTTCAATATTAAATATATATTTTGAAAGATCTGTATCTGAGTTTGAAAATTTATTTGAAAAATTTTTATTCCGTGCGGTAAATAATTTTAAAAGTTCAATATTTTCTGGATGTTCCCATAAAATTCTTGGTTCAAATTGAATGTTTAACAGATTTATTTCCCGGTTGATTGCCGTAATACAGTGTTCCTCATTACTTCCGAATAGGAAAATATCGCCTTTATCAAATTCATACTCCTTTCCCTGTCCGGAATATATCCCGCTGCCTTCGGTAAATACAGAAAGTTCACACTCTGTATGATGATGTGCATTATATGCACGTTTTACAGGGGATACCGTAGAATGGAATGTTTTTAAAATTATATTACCTGTATTTCCATACATTATTAATTCATCAAATTTCATGTTAAGTTCCGCCCTTCTGCCCATAGCGAAATATAAGGAAATGTAATAGGATAGCTGTATGTAATATTTAAAGCCCCGAAAACAATATAGCCTATTTTTTATGTTATCGTAATATAGTGGATAAATATCATAATATTATAGTTGAATTTTTTTTAATGACATGATAAAATCAAACATAGCTACAGTATAGCATAATCGGATTTACAAGTCAAGGAGGAAAAGTATGGAGATACAGGCAAACAGATTTTCGGAGCCTTCGCAATTAAAAATAACAGACATCAGAGTGGCGAATATAAACGGTGCGCCTAAACATTGTCCGCTTATTAAAATTTATACAAATCAGGGAATAATAGGTTATGGAGAGGTAAGGGACGCGTCAAGCACTACCTATGCACTTATGCTGAAATCAAGACTTATCGGAGAAAATCCCTGTAATGTGGATAAACTATTCAGAAGGATAAAGCAATTCGGCGGTCATTCCCGTCAGGGCGGCGGAGTATCGGGCATTGAAATTGCACTTTGGGATTTGGCCGGCAAGGCATGGGGAGTGCCCGTCTGGCAAATGCTTGGAGGAAAGTTCCGCGATAAGGTAAGAATGTACTGTGATACAGACGTTGAGGGAAAGCATACCGGAACAGATATGGGATATGCGCTTAAAAGAAGAATGGAACAGGGATTCACCTTTCTTAAAATGGATTTGGGTATAGAACTTATGCTTGATGAGCCCGGATGTTTAAATGCCCCTGCCGGATTTTTGGAGGATATAAAGAAATATTCCATGAAGGCAATCAATCATCAGAAGGGGTCTGTTGATATGGATATGATGCTGGGTAAAAATTATGAAGTTTTTACTGTTCCCCATTATGCCACAGGTATTCATCTGACACAAAAAGGAATAGATTATCTGGAAAATTACGTGAATGAGGCAAGAAGTATAATAGGTTATGAAATACCTCTTGCAATCGATCATCTCGGACACATAGCTGTTCAGGATTGTATTATGCTTGCAAAGCGTCTTGAAAAATACAATATAGCATGGATAGAGGATGTTGCACCCTGGCATTATACCCGTCAATATGAAAAAATCTCAAACAGCTGCAATATACCTATCTGTACAGGGGAAGATATTTATCTTGCGGAAAATTTTGAACCTTTAATGGCAAACGGAGGGGTTTCTGTGGTTCATCCCGACATATTGACGGTCGGCGGTGAAATGGAAATGAAGAAGCTGGGAAATATGTGTGAAAAATACGGTGTTGCAATGGCAATACATATGGCGGAAAGTCCCATTGCCTGCATGGCTGCAATTCATGCCGCGGCGGCAGTACAGAATGTTCTTGCGGTTGAATTTCATTCAGTTGACGTCCCCTGGTGGAATGATCTTGCCATAGGCATTGAAAATCCGCTGTTTAAGGATGGATTTGTAAATGTTCCCAATAAGCCGGGACTGGGGATTGACAGTTTAAATGAAGAGCTTATTGCACAGCATGTGCACGATAAATATCCGGGTATCTGGGAACCCACGGACGAATGGAACAGTGAATGGGCAAATGACAGGGAGTGGAGTTAATGTTTACAATAAAATGGATCGGACAAAGCGGATATATTTTAAAGGACGGCACAACGGAAATATGTATTGATCCCTATCTTTCGGATGTTGTAGAGCGTGTGGCACAGCGTAAAAGAATGGTAGATGCACCGTTTTTGCCGGAAGAATTAAAAAGTGATGTTGTTATATGCACTCATAATCATTTGGATCACTTGGATATTGATGCGATTCCACTTATGAAAAAAGACAATATGATTTTTTTGGCTCCTGCCGATGCGGAAAATCAGCTTACAAAATGCGGAGTGACAAAATTTGAGCCTTTTGATGAGGGAAAGACCGTCACAATCGGTAATTTCAGACTGGAGTCCACCTATGCGGATCACACAGTCCCTGCGGTGGGTGTTATTGTAAGGTATAAAGATATAACAATGTATTTTTCGGGCGATACGGAATATAATAAAAGGCTCGAAAAGCTGTCTGAATATAATATAGATATTATGTTTATATGCATTAACGGTAAACTTGGCAATATGAATGTTGATGAGGCTGTTAAACTTACAAAAATAATTAACCCAAAAATCGGTATACCAAATCATTACGCAATGTTTGAAAGCAATACCGAAGATCCGAAAAAATATACATCACGTCTTAAATGTGGTTTTGAAATGGAATATAACAAAGAATATGATATAACAGAGGTGTTGGAAAATGTTTGATCTGACGGGGAAAAGCGCTCTTGTAACAGGCTCGACTCAGGGAATAGGCTTTGAAATTGCAAGCCTGTTGGCAAAACGGGGCGCAAAGATTTTTGTGCACGGTGCAGCAAGTATGGAAAAATGCGTCAATGCAAGCAAAAAAATTCCGAAATCCGTTCCCGTAAGAGCTGATCTTCTGCATATTGACGATATTGACATTCTGTATGAAACAACAGGTGATATAGACATACTTGTTCTGAATGCTTCAATTCAATATAAAAGGGAATGGAATAAATTTTCTGTGGAAGAGTATGATAATCAGATGAACTGCAACGTGAAAAGCAGTTATTTCCTTATAAAAAAATACGCGGAGGGCATGAAAAATAAAGGCTGGGGCAGAATTGTGACAATAGGAAGCGTTAATCAATATAATCAGCATCCCCAATTATCCATTTACGGTATTTCAAAGGCCGCGCAGATGAAAATGACAGAGAATTTTGCTTCCCTGTTAGCACCTTACGGAATAACGGTAAACAATGTTTCACCGGGGACAATCGACACTCCGAGAAATGAAGAGGCACTGAAAGATACTGCTTTTAAAAAGAAGGTTTTAGAGAGTATTCCCTGCGGCTATATCGGAAAACCCGAGGATATTGCACCTGCAGTATTGCTTTTATGCTCTGATGAGGGCAGATATATTACAGGTACAGATATAAAGGCGGACGGAGGTATGAGTTTATAACTGAAAGGAAAATTTATTATGCATTTTAACGACAGAGATGAAATAATAGCACTGACTCCTCAATGGAAGGGAGAAAGATTTGATGACGGTCGTCCCAAGGTTGCAGACAAATATTTAAAGGCATTAAAGACGCTTACCTTAGAGGAGGTGTGGAAACCTATATTTGTAAAGGGATATGAAAGTCAGTTTGAGGGCAGACTGCATATTCTCCATGATGACGGAAGAAAGCTGATAGGCAGAGCGGTTACGGCAACCTATTGTCCTTTCCGCCCTGATTTAGATACGGTTGTGAAGGATATAGGAAGATCAGAGGGCAGAACCGGTACATACAATCAATGGGTAATTGATAATCTTGTGGAGGGAGATGTGCCGGTAATAGATATGTACGATAAAATATATAAGGGCACCTTTCTCGGAGGAAATCTCACAACGGCACTGAAAAACAAAACAAAAAATGAAAACGGCGGGGCGGTAATCTGGGGCGGCATAAGAGATACCGAACAGATGAAAAAGGTTGAAAATACTCAGGTATATTACCGCGGTATAGATCCTACACCTATCCGTAATTTTATTATGACAGGCTATAATACGGTAACGAGAATCGGAAATGCTGTATGCCTGCCCGGTGACGTGGTTTTCGGAGCAGGGGGAGGAGTTCTCTTTATTCCGAGCCATCTTGTTGAAGAGGTTGTAGGAGGCGCGGCTAAAACTCAGGTTAAAGACTTATTTGGTTTTGAGATGATTACTCTTAATAAATTCACAACAGCGCAGATAGATAAAAACACATGGACAAAGGAAATGCTTGATCTGCTTATGGAGTTCATTGAAAAGGACGAACGTGCCGCACAGTACCGCGGACTTGACTGGTCGCTGGAATACGATCTCGCGATAAACGGAGATCCCAACGATACACAGTCCGCACTGTAAAAAACGGGGAATGTTGTAACATAATACAAACATTTAATTCAGATAGGAGAATGTAACGTGAAAAATAAGCTTTGCATCTCACCTTTTTTCGTGACTCGGAGTATACACATACGCCGTCGTCACTCAAAACGGCAATCTGCTTGCTTCTTTTACACGTTAGGATTTGTGCCGCCGCATTGGCGGCGGAATGGA
>CASFSH010000358.1 GCA_949297205.1 uncultured Bacillota bacterium
GCAACCTCCGATAACCTTGAACAGCTTATTATATTCGGTAACGGTGCAATGAGAATTTCAGCAAAAGCTTTTCGTGCCGAAATTGATGAAACTGAAAAACAAATAAAAGAATATCTTATGCAAACATTTTAAAAACAGGGATTTTATGTCCCTGTTTTAAATTTATTTCTGTATTTTAAAGGTGACAAGCCGTACTTTTTTGAAAACATTTTGGAAAAGGCAAATCTGTCATCATAGCCTATTGCAGATGAAATATCAGATATTGAAAGTTCGGTTGTCGTCAGCAGCTTTTCGGCACGTTTCAGTTTATAATCAAGTATATAGTCCATAGGGGATTGACCGAGTTCTGAAATAAACAGCCGGTATAAATAAGAATGTTCTATTTTTACGAATTTACATAGGCCTTCTACACGTATTTTTTTAAAGTAATTCATATGTATATAATTTTTACACATATTGACATAATCTATATTGGTTTTTTTTGTATTGTCAATTTCGTTTGCATTGTATTTTATCATATCGCCTAAAATCGAAAGCATAGTACCACAGTTTAAAAACTCATTGTTTTCCGATTGGTTCTTTATAAGATACTCAAGATGACTTGTTATTTTTTGCGGATTATTAGTGGTGTATATGGGATTTTGTCTTGATAGTCCGGTGCTTTTCAAAAAATTATTCGCCATATTTCCTGAAATATTAAACCATATGTAATACCATGGGTCTTCATGGTCCGCTTCGTAATATCCGCCCTTTTCCCCTGCAATCAGAAAAGCATTGCCGGAGTGAAGATAGTATGTTTTTCCATCACATATAAATTTACCTTTTCCGCTTACAATATAGTGTATCAGGTATCTGTCATAAAATCCCGTTGAATGACAGTGACCGGGCAGACAATGTTCACTGCCCATATAAAATATTGAAATATTCTCGCAAATCAAGTTTAAATCCGCTACCATTTTATATTCTCCTATAAAAAATTAAGCAATAAAATTACATAAATATACAATAAAATTACATTTACATTTTATATAATAACATATATAATCTAAATAGTCAAATACAAAAAAGGAGAGATTTTTATGTTAGCAAACAGACCGCCTATGGGTTGGAATTCATGGAATACCTTCGGCGAAAATATTGATGAAAAATTAATAATGGAAACAGCAGATATTATTGTAGAAAAGGGATACAAGGAACTTGGTTATGAGTATGTCATTATTGATGATTGCTGGTCACTAAGACAGCGTGACGAAAATGGACGTCTTGTACCTGATCCGAAAAAATTTCCTCACGGAATGAAATATTTAGCGGATTATGTTCATTCAAAAGGATTAAAATTCGGAATGTATTCATGTGCAGGAATTTTGACCTGTGCAAGATACCCGTCAAGCTATGGTCATGAGTATATAGACGCACAGACCTTTGCTGAATGGGAAATAGATTATTTAAAATATGATTTTTGTAACTTCCCGGAAAGCGGAAACTGTAAAAATGCATATCTTACCATGAGTATGGCACTAAGATCCTGCGGAAGAGATATTTTATTTGCCGCTTGTAACTGGGGTGTTGAAGAGCCTTGGACATGGATGCGTTCACGCGGTATTCATACATATCGTTCAACAGGAGATATATTTGACAATTTTGCATCTTTCAGAGATATAGTTCATTCTCAGGAAAATAACTTTTCAATGTCTGCACCGGGCTGCTATAATGATATAGATATGCTTACGGTAGGAATGTATGGAAAGGGAAATGTGGGCATGGAAGAAAATGCCTGCACCGACAATGAATATTTAATGCAGTTTTCTCTGTGGTGCTTGTACAGTGCACCTTTAATTCTTGGCGGTGATATAAGAAAGATTGACGGATTCTGTAAGGATCTTTTACAGAATAAGGAATTGATTGAAATAAATCAAGATCCGGAAGCAAGACCGCCTTTTAATGTGCATAATTGGTCGGAAAAAAGAATATTATTCAAGATTCTTTCAAATAATGAGTACGTACTTGCGTTTTACAATTATGATAAGGAAAAGGTTACGCTTACTGTTCCGTTTAAAGATCTTGGTATTCCGTATGAATCAGGTAAAGGATTGGATTTACACGATGTAATGACAGGTGAAAAAATTGGCATTGTAAGAGATTTTCTTGTTGAAGATTTAGAGGGTCATACCTGCAAAATATATAGGGGAAAATTGGTTTAAATGTGTAATTGTATAAAATGCGGAAGAGAACTCACAAATGATGAGGTTGGCTTGTTTAAAAAACTTGTGAACCGCGGCGCTCAAAAATTTATGTGCATTTCCTGTATGTCCGAATATTTCGAGGTATCGGAAGAAGCATTAAGAAAGAAAATAAAGCAATATAAAGAAATGGGCTGTACTCTTTTTTCATGAGTACAGCCTTAATTTATTAAGCAAATATATTTTATGTCCCTTGCTAAATTATAATATTATAAGATATTTTCAATTTTTACTTTATAATTTTTTGGAAAATGCAAAAATAATGCACTTAGTGATTTGCAGTTTGCCAATGCATCGGAACGTTTTTCTTCTGCAATATAAACCTTCATCTGCTCAAGATTTGTTTCTACTTTGTCAAGTTCATTGTGATCTATAAATGAGGCAAGTATTACTTTCTTTTCTTCAAGAAATTCTTCAAGATATTGAGTATTTTCCCATGCCTTTTCAAAATCTTCTTCTTTAATACTATTTAAAATGGTTATACACTGGTCATCCAATTCTGTTGAAAGGTTATTTAATCTGTTTGTGTAGAATAAACAGCCGGCAGTAATGATTATTGCCATAAAAATAGCAAAAATAAAGCTTTTCATTGTTGTATATCCTCCTCGCCTTTTAACTGTATAAAGAGACCGTCATTAACATCATATGAAGCAATAAAAACATCTTTAATTTGTTGTATATTTCTTTTTTTCAGTTCTTTTTTGAGCCATTCTTCGCAGTGGCCGCTGCGTTTAAGTTCATTTTTTATCAATTCCCCGTCGGAAATAAGTGTACAAGGTAGTTTTTCCACTACCGCATCTTTGATTTTCATGTCCCTGACAGTTACATTTCTTGCGTCTCGTTTGGGGATTATGCTTATTTGGCCATTTGTTTCAAGCATTGCAACTTCGACATCAGATATATTTGGTATATTGTTTATTCGAAGCTGTTCAAGCAAATCATTTAGGTTAAAACGGAGTTTTTTCAATTCATTTTCATTTACATGACCGTCATATATAATTATACTTGGTTCTCCTGTGAGTATTCTTCTGAAAAATCTGCTCTTTAACGATGCGAATGATACAATTATTTCTGTAACAATGAGAGAAAAAACCGGAATTATTCCTGACAATAACGGTACATCAATTGCCTGCATGGGGACTGATGCAAGATCGGAAATCATAATTGCAACCACAAGTTCCGAGGGCTGCATTTCCCCAATCTGACGTTTTCCCATTATACGCATGGAAACAACTACTATTAAATACAGAATAACGGTTCTTATCACAAGTACCAACATAAAATTACCTCCGATAATATGTGTTAATATAAGTAATTTTTGATTGACAAAATATTATAGGCTATATACTTTAAATTTATTATTTCCTTTATTATAAAAACTATTTACTTTATATCTTTTTTATGGTATTATATTTAAGAAAATAAATTCTGATAATAAAATAGCGGGGAAATTAATTTTTGCGTTACTATTGGTGATTGCTGCATTGCAGCGGCATAGGAGATTGACATGAACAGTTATAAAAATTTTGCAGACTATTATGATCAGCTGATGACAGAAGATATTAATTATGAGAAAATAGCGGATTATATTGAAAATATATTTTCGGAAAATGACATAAACCCCGAACTTGTTTGTGATTTGGCTTGCGGAACGGGGAATATTACAATACCTCTTGCAAAACGGGGGTATGAAATGATAGCCGTTGATAAATCGGTCCAAATGCTTAATGCTGCAAGAGAAAAGGCATCTCATGCCAATTTGGATATTTTGTTTTTAAATCAGAATATTACAAAATTGGATCTTTATGGAACATGTGATGCTTTTTTATGTATGATTGACGGTATTAATTATATTTTAAATCCATACTCGTTGGAGAAAATGTTTGAAAGAATAAAAAAATGCTTTATTAATCCCCATGGATTAATTGTTTTTGATATAAGTACATTTTATAAGTTATCTGAAATAATAGGCTGTAACACATTTATACATGATGGTGACGATATTTTTTATTCATGGGAAAATAAATATTACAAGGAAAAAAAATTGTCTGATATGTATCTGAATTTTTTTGTAAAAGAAAAGCACGGTTACAGAAGGTTTTCTGAGAGACATCTGCAAAGAGCATATAAACAGTATGAAATAAAAAATGCATTAAAAAAAGCCGGGTTCACCGACATAAAAACATATGAATATCTGACCTTTAATGAACCTTCAAATAAAAGCCAGAGAATAATTTTCGTTGCGAGGTAAGGAGTATATCCAATCCCCCGGCATGCGGGGGATAATATTCATCCTCTGCAAAATATCAGTCAACGATAAATCTTTTAACCTCTTCCAAGAACTTATCGCGTTGATCGCCGCAGTGAGCTTCCACTTTAATAGGCTTTGAAAGATTAAGACTGAAAATACCCATAATGGATTTTGCGTCTACAACATATCTTCCTGATGTCAGATCAATATCAAAATCATATTTTGATACTATGTTGACAAATTCCTTTACATCGTTGATTGAATTAAGTATAATGTTAAATACTTCCATATTTATGCCTCCCTGTAAAAATATTTGTAGCTTTACTACAATTATATAATACATCTAAATATTTGTGCAGTCAATAGATATTAAAATTTATTAATAAATTTTAGGAAATACTGCCAATAGTGATTTGAAATCATCATACATTATGCAACAATAATATCAAAACAAAAAGAAAGGTTATTAATAAACTATGAATAAAGCAGCATTTTACACTCTTGGGTGTAAGGTAAATCAGTATGAAACAGAAGCGATGGCTGAACTGTTTACAAAAAAAGGTTATGAAATATGTGACTTTGACGGATATGCAGACATATATGTTATAAATACCTGTACGGTTACTTCTATGAGTGACAGAAAGTCACGGCAGATAATACGCAGAGCCAAAAAACATAATCCAAATGCTTTTGTGGTTGTGACAGGATGTTATGCTCAGACCAATCCTGAAGCTGTTTTAAAAATCCGGGATGTTAATCTTGTGATAGGGACAAGTGACCGGAAAAATATAGTTGAACTTTGCGAAAGTATGACCGGGTCGGAACAGCTGTCCTGCGTAGGTGATATAATGAAACAACATGATTTTGAGGAATTGAATATTACTTCATATCACGAAAGAACAAGAGCATATATTAAAATTCAGGAGGGATGCAATCAATTCTGTTCATATTGTATTATACCCTATGCACGCGGTCCTATACGTTCAAGAGATGAAAAAGATGTGCTTGATGAAACCAAAACTATGGCAGATAATGGATATTCGGAAATCGTTTTTGCCGGAATTCATGTTGCTTCTTACGGATTGGATAAGGGTAAACCTATGCTTGCGGATTTGTTATGTAAAGCAAATAAAATTGACGCAATAAAAAGAATACGTCTTAGTTCCATTGAACCCATGACACTGAATGAAGAGTTTATCGAAAGCATAAAGGAATGCAAAAAACTTTGCAACCATTTTCATTTGTCTTTGCAAAGCGGCTGTGATGAAACATTAAAGAGAATGAACAGAAAATATACAACAGCAGAGTACAGAAAAATAGTTGACGGACTGAGAAGGCATTTTCCCGATATTGCAATTACCACAGATATAATGACAGGATTTCCGGGAGAAACAGACGAGGAATTTGAGAAAACATTGAAGTTTGTAAAAGAAATGAATTTTGCAGATGCACATATATTTCAATATTCACCCAGAAACGGCACTCCTGCGGCAAAAAGACAGGATCAGATAAAACCCGAAATAAAGGAAAAGCGCAGTAAAGAACTGATAGAGTTGTGCAGTGAAATGAGAGATAAGTTTATAGCTTCATTTATTGGAAAAACCCTTGAGGTGCAATTTGAACAACGCAGAAACGATAATTTATTTGAGGGAAAAACCACAAATTATATTACTGTCGCTGTTCCAAGTGAGGAAGATATACATACAAAGTATTATAATGTATATATAGAGTCCGCAAAGGACGGGATTGCATACGGAAAAATTATAGATAAATAATGCTCACTGAATAAATGCGATTTTCAATCGCATTTAAAAAAATTATGACTATTGTCAAAATTTTTCATGTAAAATCGAAGATTTTACATAGTTCGCATTGATAAAGTCTGCTGAAATAAATATTTTGGGGGCA
>CASFSH010000359.1 GCA_949297205.1 uncultured Bacillota bacterium
ATTAAACTTTTAAATTTTTTTTAAAATAATTATAGCACATTTTGAAAAAAAATGCTATAATTTTATTATAAAAAATAAAAAAAAATTGTGGCCGGGGAGAATAAATAAAATGAAAAAAATAAATTATGAAGAAGAAGTTATGCGTTTAAAGAATATGAGTGAAATTGAAAGGCAGAAAAGAGAGGAAGGATATGTGTATGTCGCCGGTGTTGATGAGGCAGGAAGAGGTCCGCTGGCAGGTCCTGTTTTTGCGGCTTGTGTAATATTGCCAAATGAGTGTGAAATATTTGGGTTGAACGATTCAAAAAAACTGTCGGAAAAGAAGAGGGAAGAGCTGTTTGATGAGATTATAAATAAGGCAGTTGCATATAGTATCGCATCGGTTGACGAAAAAATAATAGATGAAATAAATATTCTTAATGCTACATATGCCGCAATGAATAAAGCTGTTGACGATATGAAAATAAAACCTGATTATGTGCTGATAGATGGAAACAGCATAAAAAACATGACGATATCCCATGAAACAGTAGTGAAAGGGGACGCAAAAAGTGTAAATATTGCTGCAGCATCAATTCTTGCGAAGGTATCAAGGGATCATTATATTTGCCGTATTGCTGAAGAATATCCCGAATATGGATTTGAAAAACATAAGGGATATGGAACGAAGGCTCATATTGATGCCATTTTAAAATATGGGCCTTGTCCTATTCATAGAAAAACATTTCTTAAAAAACTGTTGAAAGAAGATTGATATATTACGGAGGAAAAAGATGAACACAAAGTTAAAAGGTGATTTTGGAGAAAATGCCGTATGTGATTATATTATAAAAAAAGGATATAAAATTATTGACAGAAATTTTCATACTCCCTACGGAGAAATAGATATTATTGCAAAATACAATAACTGTATGTGCTTTATTGAAGTTAAAACAAGAAAAAACAGTAATTATGGTAATGCAAGTGAATATGTAGATAAAAATAAACAGAAAAAAATAATAGAATCTGCATTTATATATTTGGGTGAAAATATTGATAACGAAATAAGATTTGACGTTGCTGAGGTGTATTATACGGAAAATGATAGTTTATTGTCGGTTAACAAAATTAATTATATAGAGAATGCATTTATATGTGAAGAATAATATGGAAAATATACTAATACATAAATTGTTTGAGAAGCAGATAAACCGGTTTTTTGTGTAGTGTTCAAGTTAGTTAAAAAATGGCGGAAACCGTTTGGTTTCCGCAGTAATAATCAAAATATATCTGCATTTGCATAAATATTTTCTACCGGTTTATTGGCTTTTTGTGCCATTGAAACAGTTTGGCTTGTGCCGCTTCTCATATGAGAAAGACAGGCGATACCGCAGCATGAATATTGCACAAGAGCATCATTTCTTACTCTCATACAGTCTTTTGTGTATGTTTCGCCGGTATAGTATACAAAAGCAGCGTTTTTTATAAGATTGTTCAAAGCGTCAAGATCGCTTTGTTTCCATTTATATGTAAAATCTTTACAAGGAAGAAATAGAATAAGATTTATATCAGGGAATGAATTTTTTTTTAGTTGTAAGACAAAGTCTGCAGCAACGGTGTCAAACCCTAAAGCACCGCCTGAGATAAAATTTCTGATTCCTTCCTTATATTTTGTGGAAATGGTATCATTAAGCTGTAAATCAAGTATGCTGTGAACTTCTTTTGGTATTTTTCTATGACCTGTAAAAAAACATGTCTTATTGATATCTATATCATCTATGCTTTTAATTTTTTTCTTCATTTATATACCTTTCGCAAAGTAAAAATTAATTTTTTAGTCAATGGAATTAACAAGATCTGTCATTGAGTAATAACCCTGGGGTTTGCCTTTAAGAAATTTAGCGGCTTTTATTGCACCTGCGGCAAAAACCTCTTTGCTTTGAGCAGAGTGTGATAACGTGATAACTTCATTATGACCAGCGAATATTACTTCATGTTCACCGACAATTGTACCTCCTCTGACAGCGTGAAGGCCAATTTCATTTTTTGACCTTTTGGTACGTTTTGTATGTCTGTCATAAACATATTGAGGTGGATTTTTAAGAACGGAGGAAATTTCATCCGCTATTGCAAGTGCCGTACCTGAAGGAGCATCAATCTTTTGATTATGATGTTTTTCAATTATCTCTATGTCAAAATCATCTCCTAAAAGCATAGTAGCTTTTTTTGCGAGATTTATAATAAGATTTATTCCAAGGCTCATGTTTGCAGACATAAATACAGGTATATGCTCGGATGCACTGATAAGTTTTCCCTTTTGTTCTTCACTTAGTCCCGTTGTTGCTTCTATAATAGCAGTATTTGTTTCCAATGCATAATTTAATAAACCATCCAGTGCACTGGGATGAGAAAAATCAATTATTACGTCAGCTTTTTCTGTACATTTTGAAATATCAGTGTATACGGGATAATCCTGCTTTATAAAATCATTAATATCAAAGCCGGCAACGATCTTACAGTCGTTATCATGTGAAACCAGCTCAGTTATGACACTGCCCATCTTACCGTTGCAGCCGTTTAAAATAATGTTTGTCATTTGAAATTTCTCCATTCCTTATCTATTTTACTTAAGCAAAATAATCAATATAGCTTTTTAACACCGAATGCTTCAAGAGACGCCATTAAAGTTTTTAAATTATTTTCATCCATAGGACCTAAAGGAAGACGTAAATTACCTACGTTATATCCTAATTCTTTCATAGCTGATTTAACCGGAACCGGATTAACTTCGATAAACAGTTTATTTATCAGATCGAGCATTTCCAACTGAAGTTTACGTGAACCTTCAACATTTCCATTTATAAACATTTCGCATATATCATGTGTTTCATCCGGAAGTATATTTGCAACAACCGATATAACACCTTTACCGCCTAAAGACATTATTGGTACAATCATGTCATCATTGCCTGAATAAAGGTATAATTCAGGAACTTCTGCCGCAACCTTGGCGGTATAGCTTATATTTCCGCTGGCTTCTTTAAGACCTACAATATTATCGATCTTTGCCAATTCTTTTAAGACTTCCAATGAGAAATTCATTCCGGTTCTGGAGGGCACATTATAAAGTATAATTGGAATATCAACAGCTTCGGCAATTGCTTTAAAATGTGCGATGACACCGCTTTTATTTGCTTTATTGTAGTACGGAGTAACGGAAAGAAGAGCATCGGCACCAAGTTGTGCAGCTCTTTTGGAAAGATTAATTGCATGATGAGTGTCATTGCTTCCGGTACCGGCAATAATCGGTATTCTGTGATGTGCCTGTTTAACCGTAAAAGCAATAGCTGCCAAATGTTCATCATCGGGCATTGCAGATGCTTCGCCTGTAGTACCGCAGATGATAATAGCATCGGTTTTGCGTTCAATATGCATTTCAATTAATTCGCTGAGAGTATTATAGTCTATTTCGTGATTGTCGGTAAATGGGGTTACGATTGCAACACCGGATCCGGTAAAAGGTAATTGTTTCATATTAAAATTCCTTTCTTTTAAAATATAATTGATAAAATGTAACAAATAGTAATCAGTCCATATATCCCTGTGCAGTAAGAAGTTCAGCCATAAGTACACCGCCGCCTGCTGCACCTCTCAAGGTATTATGAGACAGACATACGAATTTATAGTCATATTGTGTATCGGGACGAAGTCTTCCTATGGAAATTGCCATACCGCCTTCAAGATCTCTGTCAAGCTTTGCCTGCGGTCTGTCATTTTCTTCAAAATAGTTTAAAAATTGTTTTGGTGCATGAGGCAGTTCAAGTTCCTGTGGAATTCCCGAAAATTCTTTCCACGCTTTTTTGATTTCGTCGATTGAAGGTTTATTTTCAAAACTTACAAACACTGCTGCAAAATGCCCGTTTGAAACAGGAACTCTCAAACATTGAGTTGTGATTGAAGGAGTTGTTGCGTCAATAATTTTGTCACCTTCAATTTTACCCCAAATTTTTAATGGCTCTATTTCGCTTTTTTCTTCTTCGCCTCCGATATATGGGATAAGATTATCTATCATTTCAGGCCAGGTATTAAATGTTTTACCTGCACCTGAAATTGCCTGATATGTGGTTACAAGACATTTTGTTACCCCGTATTTCATTAGTGGATGAAGAGCAGGCACATAGCTCTGTATTGAACAGTTTGATTTTACTGCTATAAAACCTCTTTTTGTACCCAGTCTTTTCTTTTGTGCATTTATTATTTCTGCATGTTCAGGATTTAGTTCCGGAATGATCATAGGAACGTCGGGAGTGTGTCTGTGTGCAGAATTGTTTGAAATAACAGGACATTCTGCTTTGGCATAAGCTTCTTCAAGTGCTTTTATCTCGTCTTTTTTCATATCAACTGCACAGAATACAAAATCAACCATGGAAGCTATTTTTTCAATATCAGCTGTTGCATCCATGACCGTCATACCAGCTACCGATGACGGAATATCAATATCCATTGCCCATTTAGAACCTACGGCTTCAGAATATTTTTTTCCGGCACTTCTTGGGGAAGCAGCCAATACTTCTATTGTATACCAGGGGTGATTGTAAAGCAGAGTGATAAACCTTTGGCCTACCATACCCGTAGCACCGATAATTCCTATTTTGTAATTTTCTTTCATGTTATACATTCCTTTCAAAAGTTTTTTTGACTATTAAAAAACAATAGCCACAAAAAGCTATTGCTAAAATTACATAAAAATGTTATTTTGCAGTAGCTCTCCATCATTTGTGTAATGATGACAGATGCAATGTTATTAGCATTACATCCAGCAACAGAGAATACGGATTAACTGTCACTTCGGCATCGTTTCCTTTCACAGCAAACAAATTTTCCGCAAAACATTTTGCTGCTACTGATAAAAAATGCGCCTCTACTTCTCTTTGTTTAATATATTATCATTAATTTATTAAGATGTCAATATTATTTAGAAATTTTTGTCTGTTTTAAATAAAAAATACAAAAATAATAAATAAAGTACTTGATTTTATATAAAAAGTGTGATATAATGTGTGAGTTAAATTACGAATGGTCCTCTGCCTCGGTCGGCACGAACATTTAAGATATGAGAGGAGGGCATAATGATGAACTCAAATGAAATCATCAATGCTTTGACAAAAGACCAAATCAGAACTGATTTACCTGAACTTAAGGTGGGTAATAACGTAAAGGTTTACCAGAAAATAGTTGAAGGTAACAGAACAAGAACACAGATGTTTGAAGGAACCATAATAAAGGTTCAGGGTGGCGGTATTTCAAAGACATTTACCGCAAGACGTTTATCATATGGTGTAGGCGTTGAAAAAACATGGCCTGTAAATTCACCGAATATTGAAAGAATTGAAGTTTCAAGACTCGGTAAAGTAAGACGTGCAAGATTGTTCTATCTTCGTGACAGAGTTGGTAAGTCTGCAAAAGTTAAGGAAAAAATATGATTTTCCTGTTGATATGAGAAAAAAAGGGACAGGTACTGTCCCTTTTTGCTTATGTTTGTAGACTGAGTTTGAATTTTGTATATTTAGAATTCGGTTAATAATATTTAAATAAATATTTACATATATTATTATAACAGACACGTTTAATCTAAAGTGGTTTTGAAGTGATTGTACAGCGGAATGGAGGAATAATAATGAGTGATTTACCGGAAAACAAAAAACAGGACACAACAGATGAAATAAATGCCGAAGCAAGTGAAATAAATAATGAACCTGAAATGGTGGAAGAAGTAGGAAAAGAAGTGTTCAGCCTGAAGAAAGAGGTTTTTGAATGGGTTTACACCATTGCAATAGCTTTGGTAATAGCTTTCCTTATAAAAGGCTTTTTATTTGACATAGTACGAGTAGACGGTGAGTCTATGTATCCTACATTAATGAATAATGAAAGACTTGTTGTAACCAAGATAGGTTACAAACCTCAGCAAAAGGATATAGTTATATTGGATTCAACATATCATAAGAGAGATGAATATTATCAGAATCTTGAAATGAATGGAGAAAAATATAACTGGTTTACAAAGATGATAAATTATTTCAGTCTGCCTGATAGTTTAAAAATACGCTATTATGTAAAAAGAGTAATTGCTTTGCCGGGACAGACAGTGGATATTCATGACGGAAATGTTTATGTAGACGGAGAACTTCTTGAGGAAGAATATTATGACGGAACAACATCAACATATGATTCGGAAGTTCAATTCCCGATGGAAATTCAGGATGGTTATGTTTTTGTGATGGGAGATAACAGAGGAAACAGTAAAGACAGCCGTTCTTCGTCTCTCGGTCAGGTGCCATTTGAGGCAATTGTGGGTAAAGCACAGCTGAGAATATGGCCGTTTGATTCATTTGGATTTGTAGAATAAAAAGGTGAACCGTTGCTTTTTGGCTGCGGTTCAATTAATATTTGAAAACGGAGATAAATTATGCAGGAACAACAAATACAATGGTTTCCGGGACATATGGCAAAAACCCGGAAAATGATTTCTCAGAATATTAAAATGATTGACGTTGTGGTTGAAATACTTGACGCAAGAATACCAAAGTCCGGAAGAAACCCAAACTTTGATGATATATTAAAGGGTAAACCACGTCTTATTGTCTTGAACAAATATGACCTTGCAGACAAGAATGTAACTGATTTGTGGATAAGAGAGTTTGAAAAACAGGGTATAAAGGTTATTCCCATAAGCTGCAATACAGGATATGGAATCAATAAAATTGCACCTGCTGCCAAAGAACTTGTAAAGGATAGGATAGAAAGGGAAAAGAATAAAGGTATCACAAGAACGGTAAAAATAATGATGGTAGGAATACCGAATGTGGGAAAATCAACTTTGATTAACAGATTGGTAAAAAAGACAAAAGCAATAGCGGCGGACAGACCGGGTGTCACTAAAACACAGCAATGGGTAAGAATACGTGATGATATTGAATTGCTTGATACTCCGGGACTGCTTCCTCCCAAAATTGAATCTCAGGAAATTGCAAAGAAAATTGCTTATACAGGAGCAATCAAGGATGAAATCATCAATATTGAACTTTTGTCATATTCTTTTCTGGAGTATATGCGTGATAATTATAGTGAAATGTTATGTGAAAGATATAAACTTACTGATGATATTTCACAGATGCATGGTTATGAAATACTTGAATATATAGGGAAAAAAAGGGGATTTTTTATTTCGGGAGGAGAGATAGATGCCGAAAGAGCTGCAAATACCGTTATTGATGAATTTCGAAGTAATAAGATAGGAAACATAACGCTTGAAAAACCGTGATTATGTATAAGGATGTAAAATATGGAAATATTAAGCTCTAAAGTTAGTAAAAACGGAATTTGTACTATACTTCATAATTATTCACCGGATGATAATGAATTATATGTAGATGAAATAGGACATATTATAACCGAGCCGATGCGTGAACAAAGTTTTGAACGCGGAAATTATTGTATACATTATTGTATCAGAGGAAAAGCAAAAGTAAACGGTGTAGATATTTCTGCTGGACAAGGATATATTATGCCTCCTATGAGCAAAATAAAATATACAGCAGATAAAGAAGATCCTTATGAATATACATGGATTATACTTGGTGGTACCAAAGCAAAATATTTTTTGAGAGGATGCGGATTTGACGGCAAATTTCAGATTTTTGAATTTGATAACGTTCAATACATTGCAAGAACAATAAGAGATGCATGTTATATAAACTATAGTGATAAAAATTTCAATTTGTATTTGATGTCTGTTCTTTTCAAAATAATGTCATATCATAAGAAACCGGAAAACGTTCAGGAAATAGGGCATTTTGTTGACGACAGCGCAGTGGGAGCGGAATATGTAAAAGAAGCTTTGATAAATATTCATGCGAATTATGCAGGGAATATTTCAGTTGAATTTATTGCAAAGCAGGTCAATATATCACAAAACTATTTGTGCAGATTATTTAACAAAATCTTATTCTGTTCGCCTCAGGTATATATCGCAAAATACAGAGTTGAAATCGCAAAAAAGCTTCTTGTTCAAACTCAAAGGAGCATAACCGATATTGCAGAGTCGGTGGGATATTTTGACCCTCAGCATTTTTCACAGGTATTTAAAAAATATACAAAAAAAACGCCGAAAGAATACAGAAAAGCATACAAAGAAAAATGATTACTGTGCATGAAGCATGATTTTTAAATGTTTCATGCACATTTTATATATATTCTGATAATATAAGTGTGATATAATTAACTTGTAACATGATATTAAATTATGTAAATGTTTTGAAATATTTATATTATACGTCTTTATTTAATGAGAGAAAGGAATGGAAAAAATGTCTGAATTATGGTATGATAAACCGGCAGACTGCCGCAAAGGCAGAAGCCTTTACAATTTATGATATGGACGCAAATACAGCAGATTTAAAAAAAATCCCGATTTTGAATTTTCCGGTAATACGGAAAGTTTTAAAATATATAATCTAGAACATTAAAAGATTAAAAACGAAAGGAGAAACAAAAATGTCTAAGAAACTTGTATCAATAACTCTTGCATTGTTAATGCTTGCAAATGCCGTACCTGCCGTTACGGCGCAGGAAGAGACTGCTTTGGATCCTGCTGAATACCTGGTGGATATCAGCAGTTATTACAATGCAGATACTCTTATACAAGGAAGAAAGGTAACCAATGTTGATGGAGTCGATACGGTTACTCAGGAGGGGGATCTGCTCAATGACAGTTGGTACAATACTGGCTATAATATGGAATTAAGTTCATCCATTTTAAAGGATTACGGAAATGATGAAACGGTCATTGAGATCCCAAAAACGGTTATGGAAGAGAATGATGACGGAACGTACAGTGTAACACCCACAAGCGAAACAATACCATTTAAAATGAATGCGGACAATTTAAGAGGCGACGGAGAATATGAAAACAAAGAAGGTCTTGACGCACTTGTAATAAAGCCTACTTCAAGTACCGACGTACAGACATATACAATTGATCTTGTTCAAAAACCATCAGATAAGCTTTATATGCTATATTGG
>CASFSH010000360.1 GCA_949297205.1 uncultured Bacillota bacterium
TGCCCCCAAAATATTTATTTCAGCAGACTTTATCAATGCGAACTATGTAAAATCTTCGATTTTACATGAAAAATTTTGACAATAGTCATAATTTTTTTAAATGCGATTGAAAATCGCATTTATTCAGTGAGCATTATATTATATATTATACCACATATTTTTAAAATGTAAATGTTTCATGTGAAACATTTTTATATTTTTATATATTTTTTATGGTTTTGTTTCACGTGAAACAGAATAATTTTCTTTTATTGGGATAAAATATTTCTATTAAATAATTCATAAAAACAATATAAAAATAAGCTTTGTATTTTAATTGCACCCAAAACAAAAATTAATTGTAGTTTTTTTCATATTGCTTATTTTGTTCCTTATGTTTTTTTAACGCCATATTACGGCGAAATGGAGGATTATTATGAATAAAATAAAAAAATTATTTCTTTTTGAAACACCCAAAACAGATAATGAGTTTATTCTTGAAAACAAATTATCCGGTATAAGATATGATGTGAGAAAAGAATACAATAATACTGTAAAAAATGTTTATAATGATTATGAAAAAAATCTGGCTTATGTTGAAAAAAGATTTTCTGTTCCAAAAAATAATGACGTTGTAATCAGAAAAATAAAAATTTTTAAAAATATCAAAGCATTTCTTGTTTTTTACGACGGAATGGTTAACTCTGATTTAGTTGACCAATCCATCATAGAAACGTTACTTGAAATTCCTCAATTTTCCGAAGACGCATGGGAAAATGATATTTTGGAAACATTGGTTTCCCATTGTCAGGCAATGAAGGTCAGTGAATTTGAACAAATTATTGATGATGTGAATTTCGGAAGTGTAGGGTTATTTATCGACAAAATTCCCGTTGCTTTTTCTTTGGATGTAAGAAACTGGGGGCATCGCGGTATAGATAAGCCGGAAATTGAGCAATCAATTTACGGTCCGCAGGAAGCTTTTAATGAAATGCTGCGAAACAGTTCCGCACTGGTACGAAAAACCCTAAAAACAGAAAAACTTATCTGCGAAGGAGTAAAAATAGGGAATGTAAGCCGTACAAGAGGAGTGTTAATGTATATCAGCGATATTGCAAATAACGACCTTATAAATGAAATAAAAAGAAGAATTGACGCAATTTCTATTGATTATGTAATTGCAATTGAAGAAATAGCACATATGCTTGAGGACAAAACATATATGATAACAAATCATACATTAGCTACAGAACGTCCGGACAGAGTTGCAAAAGCACTTGCAGAGGGGAGAGTGGCTTTAATAATTAACGGTAGTCCAAAAGCCTTAATCTTTCCCACAAATGCCTTTGAACTTATGCATTCCATTGCCGATGCATATATGCGTTTTCCATATGCCAACATGACACGTATCCTTCGTATATTTGCCATGTTTATATGTGTTCTTCTTCCGGCATTATATCTTGCCATAACCTTGTATCATCAGGAGATGATTCCCACTTTTTTGGTTTTCTCTATAAGTGCCGCGCGGGAAAATGTCCCTTTTCCAAGCATTATTGAATTACTGATTATGAATTTTTCCTTTGAACTTATACGGGAAGCCGGTATTCGAATGCCGGGGCCAATCGGTTCAACTTTAGGTATTGTGGGTGGTCTGATATTGGGACAGGCAGCAGTAAGCGCTAAAATTGTAAGTCCTCTTATGATTATAATTATTGCCATAACAGGTATCGGTTCCTTTGCCATAACCGACTATTCTCTGGAATGGAGTTACAGGATATTACGACTTATTTTTATTATTCTTGCGGCAACACTCGGTTTTTACGGCATAGCAATAGGAATATTTTTGTATTCTGTTATGCTTGGTGCTCAAAAAAGTTTTGGTGTTCCTTTTCTTGCACCACTTACAAGCAGTAAAAAAGGAAGTATCAGTCATTCAGTATTTGTAAGTCCTATTTGGAAAAATGAAAATAGGTCTGACTATCTTGGGACAAAAGATGATGTACAAGAACCAAAAATAAGCAGAAAATGGAAAATTAATAAAAGAAAGTGATAATAATATGAAAAATAAATTCTTATTAGGTAAAAAAGAATTATCATGTACTCTAATTAATCTTATTATAGTAAAAATGCTGTTCGTATATCCTCGAATTATGGTTATCAATTCAGGAAATGCAGCATGGATACAATGTTTATATGTATCTGCAATATCTTTTCTCCTTTATTATATTTGTATAAAACTGTATGAAAAGATAGGAAAAATAAGCATTATGGAAGCTTGCGAGCAAATAGGGGGCAAATTTTTAAAAATAACTGCAGGGATAATTATAACCGCAATATTAATTTCCAATATCGCAATAAATATTCGATTGCTTCCGGAATCAATAAAAACAGTTTTACTTCCGCTGACACCCATAGAACTCCTTTTTATTGTTTTTATTATTGCCGTTTCATTGGGGGCATTTTTTGGAATTTATTCTATATGCAGAATTCATGCACTGTTTATTCCAGTGATTATAATATGTCTTGGGATACTGTTTCTATTTATTGTACCTCATGCAGACATAAACAATCTTTTTCCTATTTTTGGTTTAGGGACATATAATTTGTTTGTGACGGGATTGGATTCACTCAGTATCTTTTCGGATATTCTTGTTTTATTTATTATAATGCCGTTTTGTGAAAACTTTTCGGTAGCAAAAAAAAGCGGATATACCGCAATGATTTCCGGTTCCGTCATATCTTTTTTAATTGTATTATTGTATGTTCTCGTTTATTCATATCCTACATCTACAGAATTTATCTTTCCGTCATATCAAATGACACGGTTAATTAAAATCGGTGACTTTTTCCAGCGTGTAGAAGCCTTTTTTGAATATATATGGGCAATTCTCATGCTTTTATATTCGACAGCATATCTGTTTATTATTTGCCACATTTGGAAAGAGACTTTTAATTTGAAATACTACAGGGAATTAATTTTGCCGTTTATTATTATTATAGGAGGAATATCATTTATTCCCGGCACACTTATGGAATTGTATAAATTAAGTGAAATTGTTGCAAGAATAACCCCTTCTATCTCCTTTTTTATTCCTATTCTGATAGCCCTGGCATACAGAATAAAATTCAAATCAAAAATAAAACTCCAACAATAATTTAAGGAATGATAATTATGAAAAGAAAAATAATTTTGTTTTTTCTTATAATATGTTTTTGTGTCCCTATGCTTACAGGCTGTTATGATTACAGAGAGCCAAACACCATTGCATATGTAATTGCCCTGGGTATTGATAAAGGCAGCACCGACGGAATTTATAAATATTCCATACAGTATGCAAGACCTACGCAGATAACAGGGGGTGCAAGCGAAGGCGGAGGAAAAGGGGAAGACACAAGCGATATAATAAGCATTGAATCTCCCTCGGTTTATTCCGCAATTAATCTGGCAAACCATGTTATAAGCAAAACATTTACCCTTTCACACACAAAAGTAATTGTTGTATCAGAAGAAATTGCAAAAAACGGTATATCACCAATTATTGATACTTTCGGACGTAACAGCGATATTCGTCCTACGGTGTACTTCTGTATTGCCAATGAAAGTGCAGAAAAATATCTCAGTTCAGTCAAGCCGTCAATTGAAATTAATCCCGCAAAGTATTATGAGTTGATTTTTGAAAATAACAGTTCTTCTTATACACCGTTTATTGATGCTCAAAAAATATATTTTAATTACAAAAACGGTTCGAGAAATAACGTAATTCCTTATGTGGGAGCTTTCAAAAACTCAAAAAGCAATCAGCAGAACAGTGACGGGCAATCGGAAAGCGGCAGTTCGGAATCAGAAAAAGAAAGTGGGGAAGAGTCAAAAAATTCTTCCGGAGAATCGGACTCAAATTCTATGCGAAACAATATCCCATTAAACGAAAGCGGTTTTGAATATCACATAAAAGAATATATTTCAGGTAATATGGATATTGATACTTCTAATGAAAGCGAAGAATTGGGAGCCGCAGTTTTTAAAGGTGACAAAATGATAGGCACTCTCAACGATATTGAATGTAAGATTTATAATATTATAAACGGGACATATAAAGACGGATATACTTCGGTTTATTCCGAATATACGCCTCTTTCTCCCATTACAATTCTCCTGGTTCAGAATAAAAAACCTGATGTAAAAGTCAATGTAAAAAATGATGTTCCTTATGTTTATATAAAACTTCATCTAAACGGTGATTTTATCTCCACCGCTTATGAAAGTATATTAGAAGATCATATTGATGGATTTGAACAGGAAACATGTAAATATATTAAGGAAGCGGTTACCTCTTTTCTTAATAAAACAACAAAAGAGTATAATTCCGATATTTTTGGTTTTTATTCCTATGCAAAAAGATATTTTCTGACCTATGAAGATATGATTAATTATAATTGGGAGAAAAAATATGGGGACACACAATTTTTTGTGGATGTGGATTTTAATATTAAACGTACCGGTTTAATTATACGTTCCGAGGAAAATACGGAATAAAATTGTTTTATAGATTTTCATTGACAAAATTATCCAGTTATATTATTGTTGTTTCCCCGCCATTTCGGAATGAAACTTCAACAAAACGGAGGTAAGTATGAATATATTTTTTTTATTGCTTGTATCTTATTCGGTTGTAAGAGCCGTAAGCTTTGCTATATCCTGCTTAAAAAACAAAAATGTCTCCGGAGGAGTAAGTGTGTTCTTTCTTATCCTTGCCTGTCTTATGTCGGGATATTTTCTTATAAAAATATGAAAAAAAGGGGCTGTGATAAAAATCATCAGCTCCTTTTAAGCCAAATTCTTCTAAAAATAAACACAACCAACGTTGAGGTTAATATACCAACCATCGCACCGCATAAAATATCCGTAGGATAGTGGACGCCCACATACACCCTTGAAAACGCCATTAATACCGCATATAATATTGCAAAAATTCCGTACCTTCTGTTCATATACAATAAGGATACAGCACAAGAAAATGTAGTTGCGGTATGACCGGAGGGAAAAGAAAAACTCACCGGCTGCCGTATAAGTGTTTCAAGCTGTTCAATACTTGT
The DNA here is from genome assembly GCA_949297205.1 of uncultured Bacillota bacterium. Lineage (GTDB taxonomy): Bacteria > Bacillota > Clostridia > UBA1381 > UBA1381 > RGIG1988. The sequence goes on from CASFSH010000360.1 coordinate 5,074, forward strand.
AAAAGGTCTCGACCTTTCAAATATGTTCTTCAGAATTATATCATTTATCAGATACCCTGCTGCAAGAGAAACAAGAAAAACAATTCCTGTTTTTCTTGTCTTTTTTATTGCGGTAAGAACTATCCCTATTATCATTAAAAGTATTCCTCCGTCCCCGGACCGGGTAAAAGGTACAAATATTGCAGACAATACCGGATTTCTTATATATTCCTGCACAAAAAGCATTATCTGCGAGTCAATGCTGTTTATAAATTCAATCATCTATATCCGACCCCATCACATTAATTTTACTGTTTTTGCGTTTCTAACCATATTATTAATACCGATACATCTGCCGGTGATACACCGGAAATTCTTGACGCCTGACCGAGGTTTGAAGGTTTTATCTTTTCCAGCTTCTGTCGTGCCTCTATTCTCAGACCGTAAATTTTTGAATAGTCACAATCCGGAGGAAGGCGTTTTTCCTCCATTTTTCTGAACTGCTCCACCTGCATAAGCTGTCTGTCGATATATCCTTTGTATTTTAGTTTTATTTCCACCTGTTCGCATACATCATCGGGAAGAGGCGGTCTTTCGGTATCTATTTCCTTAATTTTTTCATAGTTAAGCTGCGGTCTTTTTATCATATCCGATAATCTTATACCCGTTATAACCGGAGATGTTCCGTTAGCTTCCAGAACAGGATTCGCCGTCTGAGGATTTACTATAGTCTCCTCAAGTCTTTTTATTTCCTCTTCCTCCTGCTGTAATTTTTTCTGCAGCTTATTATACCGTTCTTGGCTGATTAAACCCACTCTGTAACCTATGGGGGTAAGTCTTTCGTCCGCATTGTCCTGTCTTAATAAAAGTCTGTACTCCGAACGGGACGTCATCATTCTGTAGGGTTCGTTTGTACCTTTTGTTACAAGGTCATCAATCAGTGTTCCTATATATCCCTGTGAACGGTCCAAAATCATAGGTTCTTCACCCTTTATTTTTAACGCCGCATTTATTCCCGCAACAATTCCCTGTGCCGCCGCTTCTTCATATCCGCTTGTTCCGTTAAACTGCCCTGCGCCGTACAATCCGCTTATCTTTTTAAATTCAAGGGTGGGGAAGAGCTGAGTGGGGTCTATGCAGTCATATTCAATGGCATATGCAGGCCGCATTATTTCTACATTTTCAAGACCATCAATGGTTCTTAGCATTTTGAGCTGAACGTCCTCGGGAAGACCTGTGCTGATACCCTGCGCATACATTTCCCTTGTATCAACTCCAAGAGGCTCCATAAACAGCTGATGTCTTTTTTTATCCTTAAATCTCATAATTTTATCTTCAATTGACGGGCAGTATCTCGGACCGACTCCCTCGACCTTTCCATTGTACATAGGAGCTTTATCAATGTTATCCATTATTATTTTATGCGTTTTTTCGTTGGTATATGTAAGCCAACAATCTGCAACATTTTCTCCCGGTTCTTTCGTTTCAAAGGAAAAGGGTGTTATTTTATCATCTCCCGATTCTCTCTCCATCTTGTTGTAATTTAAAGTATCGCCGTGTATTCTTGCAGGCGTTCCTGTTTTAAATCTTAATATTTCAATACCGAGTTCTTTAAGACTTTCCGACAATTCATTTGCCGGAAATGTTCCGTCAGGACCCGACTGACGTTCATAATCTCCTATCAGGATTTTTCCCCGCAGATATGTTCCCGTTGCAATAATAACGGCTTTTGCACCGTATACCGAACCCATATGATTTACAACTCCGGTTATCTTATTATCCTCAACTAAAATTTTACATATTTCCGCCTGTTTTAACTGCAGATTTTTCTGAGTTTCCAATATCCTTTTTATTTCAATATGGTATCTTTTTCTGTCTATCTGACATCTTAAAGAATGTACGGCAGGGCCTTTGCCTACATTAAGCATTTTTGACTGAATAAATGTTTTATCCGCCGCCTTTCCCATAACACCGCCTAAAGCGTCCACCTCTCTTACAAGATGTCCTTTTGCGGTACCGCCTATACTTGGGTTACACGGCAGATTACCCACAGCGTCAAGGCTTATAGAAAATATAACGGTTTTCATACCCAGCCTTGCAGCGGCAACCGCTGCTTCAACACCTGCGTGTCCCGCACCGATTACAACAACATCATAATCGTCCATTACCATTAATTGTCCACTCCATTCGTCTATTCAACAATTTCATTTGATTCGTCCGATTCATCCGATTCCGAATTGTCTATATTATTTAATATTTTTTTTCTTATTACACTTTCTGCGTAAAACTCAAAGGGAAATCTTAAAAGTCCCGCCAATAATACAAAGGAAAGTATTATCGACATTATCGGAGTAAACACAGTAAAAATCATAAAGCTTATAAATCCGAAAAGCAGGGTAAACAACAGATTTACCGGAAGCGTTGACAGCGCAAGAATAACCGCATTTTTGAAAAGATTTCTCGTTTTGTTTTCAAAGGTTACCATAAGCTGATAAATGTAATAGTGCATAAACACAAAAATTATCATACATAGAATCGACAGCCACATCAGGAAAAACCATATCGTCTGACCGTTTTGCATAAAATAATTATAATAAAATCTTATGGCAAAGCTTCCCGCAAAAAGAACAACCAAATCAACCACCGCAACAATAATACCCTGTTTGAAATTTTCCTTCATTTTTTTGAAAAAATCCGAAAAAATCCATGAGTGTTCCTCTCTTGCAAAACACCGCATAATATATGCCATTGCGGCAGAGGCAGGGCCGGAACCTATAAAGGTGGTTGCAGACACGGTGAAAAACAATGTGAGCATTGTGGAATACATTGCAATGTCATCCTGACTCATTGCCAGCTCTCCCTGTTCAAATATCTGCACAAAACTTACAATTGACGGCGTCACAAGAAGATAATATATCAAAAACATAGGTATTGAACATACCATAAACAAAAAATTCACCTGGCACAGTTTCCAAAACTTTCTTGCCAATATTTCAAAATAACGAAAAACTCCCTTTTTTTTTGGTGCATCTTTATCTACTCCTGGGCCTTCCTTTGAAAAATTATAAAACAACCCCATAACATTTCCTCCATACTGTATTTAATTTAAAAATTCCCCTTTTTGAAATCAGAGTATATTTTTACATATTATCTATTGTATCATAAAAAAATCTGTGATACAATAGATAATAAACAAAATTAACAAAATCGTAAACATTACAGGAAGATTGTATATGAAAGAAATTATTATAACAAAAAATGACTCAGACCAAAGACTCGATAAATTTTTAACCAAGCTTTGTCCCGGTATGCCCCAGGCAATGCTTTATAAAAGTTTGAGAAAGGACTGTGTTAAAGTTAACGGAAAACATATAAAAGACGGGGCTTTCCGCCTTAATGAGGGAGATGTATTAAAACTTTTCTTAAAAGACGAATTTTTTGAAAAAAGTTCTTCCGAAAATGATTTTATGAATCTTACCCCCGATTTGAATATTGTATATGAAGATGAAAATATTTTACTGATTGATAAAAAGGTGGGAATGGTAGTTCATGCAGATGACGAGGGTTCTTCCGATTGTCTTATTAATCATATAAAAAGCTACTTGTACAAAAAGGGAGAATATAATCCCGTTGACGAAAATACTTTTGTGCCATCTTTGTGTAACCGTCTTGACAGAAATACGGGTGGTATTGTTATTGCCGCAAAAAATGCAGAAGCCCTAAGAATTATGAATCAAAAAGTCAAAGACAGAGAAATGAAAAAGCTTTATCTTTGCATTGTTCTCGGAACTCTTACAAAAAAATCCGGAGAATTAAAAGGTTATTTGTTTAAAGATGAGAAAGAAAAAAGAGTATATGTTTATAATACCTCAAAAAAAGGTACAAAAACAATTATAACAAAATACAAAGTATTAAAGGAAAAAAATGATTTATCGCTGGTCGAAGTTGAGCTTGTAACCGGCCGCACACACCAGATAAGAGCACATTTTGCGTCAATCGGTCATCCGCTTTTGGGGGACGGAAAGTACGGGATAAATCAGATAAATAAAAAATACGGCATGACAACACAGGCACTCTATTCCTACAAACTGAAATTTGAGTTTTCAACCGATGCCGGAATTCTGAATTACCTGAACGGGAAAGAATTTAAGGCGAATAATGTGTTTTTTTCCAATATGTTTTTAAATTAAATACAAAAAGTTACTGCATATGATTTATTTTTTCTTTTATGCAGTATTTTTTTATTTCTTTGTTTCTTCATCTTTAACTATTTTT